>DASXSA010000252.1:0-21307 GCA_036506235.1 Candidatus Limnocylindrales bacterium
CGCCCTGCTGCCCGTGATCCAGGAGCGGCTGCCCACCCTGGGGGCGGTCGGCGACCTGATCGGCTTCCTGTTCGTCGACGAAGTGGCCGTCGACCTCTCGGTGTTCCCGACGAAACGCTGGGACCTCGCCACGACCCAGGAGGCGCTCTCGGCTGCGCGCGACGTCATTGCCTCGGTCGGGCAGGTCAGCTACGAGGCGGATGAGCTGGAGCCTCCACTCCGGCGCCTGGCCGAGGAGCGGGGCTGGAAGGCCGGCGACCTGTTCATGGCCATCCGCGTGGCGGTGACCGGCCGGACCGCGACGCCGCCGCTGTTCGACACGCTGGTCGCGCTGGGCTATGACCGAACGCTCCAGCGACTGGATCGGGCCATCGATGGGCTGAGAGGCCAGGTGAAACAGGAGACGCCGGCATGACCAGCGCAGACGTCCAGGCCTGGCTTGACCGCTACGTGCAGGCGTGGCTGACCTACGACCCCGGGCAGATCGGCGACCTGTTCAGCCAGGATGGGGAATACCGCTACCACCCATGGGACGAGCCGGTCCGCGGGCGGGACGCGATCGTCCGCAGCTGGACCGAGCCCGGCGCCGACGCGAGCGCCCGGGACAAGCCCGGCACGTACGAGGCGCACTACGAGCCGTACGCCGTGGCGGGCAATCGGGCGGTCGCGACGGGCTGGAGTCGCTACTTCCACCCCGACGGGTCGTTCCGGACGGTGTACCACAACGCCTACCTGCTCGAGTTCGACGACGACGGCCGCTGCCGCTCCTTCACCGAGTTCTATATCGAGCAGCCCAAGCCGAAGGCCGGCGCAGGCTAGTTCCGCTGGCCGGCAGCGCCAGCCCGGACCTCAGGCGCCCAGGAGCGGGTGCAGGATCGCGTAGGAAATCGCGGCCACCAGGCCCGCGGCCGGGATCGTCAGGATCCACGCAACGACGATGCCGCGCGCGACTCCCCAGCGAACCGCGGAAAGCCTCTCGCTCGAGCCGACGCCCATGATCGCGCTCGAGATGACGTGGGTGGTCGAGACGGGCATCCCGAAGTGGGAGGCGCCCAGGATGATCGTCGCCGCGGTTGTCTCGGCCGCGAACCCATGGACCGGATCCAGCTTCACGACCCGCTGGCCCATCGTCTTGATGATCCGCCAGCCGCCGGCCGCCGTGCCGAGCGAGATGGCGGTGGCGGCCACGAGGATGACGGGGATCGGGATCTCGAAGGTCGGGATGACCCCGGCCGAGAAAAGCGCCAGGGCCATGATGCCCATCGTCTTCTGCGCGTCGTTGGAGCCGTGGCTGAACGCCATGTAGGCCGCGGAGAGGACCTGCATTCGCCGAAAGCGCTCGTTGATGCGGGTAGGGTGGGCTCGCCGGAAGATGTTCAGCAGAACCACCATGAACCCGAAGCCGATCGCCAGGCCGAGCACGGGTGATGTGACGAGCGGGAACAGGACCTTGCCGACCACGCCGTCGACCTTGATGACGCTGAGTCCGGCGGCCGCGATGGACGCTCCCAGCAGGCCACCGATCAGTGAATGGCTGCTGGAGCTCGGGATGCCGAGCCGCCACGTGAGCAGGTTCCAGATGATCCCGCCGATGATCGCCGCGGCCAGGTAGGTCAACGAAGGGTCGGCGGCGTTCAGTGCCTGCTCGTCGACGAGGCCCTTGCCGATCGTCGTCGCAACCGCGGTGCCGGTGAGCGCGCCGACGAAGTTCGCCGTCGCCGACAGCGCGATGGCCTGTTCGGGCCGCAGGGCCCGCGTCGAGACGGAAGTTGCGATCGCGTTCGCCGTGTCGTGGAACCCGTTGATGTAATCGAAGACCACGGCAAGCACCAGGATGACCACCAGGACGAGCGTGAATCCCTCAGGCATGGGCGTATCGGGGCCGCGCGGAACCGCGCATCTGAAGAGGGATGGGCATCGCCGGCTAGGCTAGCAGGTCCCGGTGCGGCCTCGGACCCGGTCGATCCGCCGCCGAGGGCTTGCCACCGAACCGCCACCTACCATTCGACCGTGCGCACGGCCGACATCCCGACCGACGACCTCTACGCCCGCCTCGAGTTGCCCCTCGGCGCCGACCCCGAGGCCATCGAGATCGCCTGGCGGGCGCTGCTCAAGCGGCACCACCCGGACGTCGCCGGCGCGAGCTCGACGCAGCTTGCCAAGCAGATCAACGTGGCCCACGACTGGCTCAGCAATCCGCAGCTCCGGGCCCGCTATGACCAGGCTCGAGCGCCGTCCGGATTCCGCGCTCGCCGCGCCTTCCGTCGTCCTGCGGCAGCAGCCGTGCCCCGACGTCCGGCGGGGTGGCGTGGACGCGTGCTGCCCGTTGAACGGGAAGAGGTCGGGCTGGACTCGCCCGTCGTCCAGGCATACCTCGAGCGAATCGAGCGCCTGACCTCCGACGAGCTCGACCGCCTCAGCCTGGCCGACCCGCCGCCGATCGCGTTCGTCGCGAGCATCCGGCGGTTCATCACCCCGGAGCGTGCCGCCACCCTGGAGGCCCTCGAGGCGGCCGTGCAGCAGCGACTCCCCGAGCGTGCCCGGCGGCAGTCGCGCATCCGGCACGCGATCCTCAGCTTCGGCCACGACCTCGTGCTCGAGCGATTCCTCGACGAGCAGCTCTCGGAGCTCTTCAGCGAACGCGTACACGAGCGCATGACGCGTGGCTGGCAGTCGGCCGTCGGCAAGGGACGGTACGGTCCGCATTCGGCGGCGGTCCAGGCGTTCCTGCAGCGCGCCGCGACCCTGACGCCGGAGGAGGGCCGCCGGTTGGGTGAGGCGGCCGCGAGCGTCGACATTTCGTCCCGCCCGTGGCCGCGCGGCGCCGATCCCGTCGAGGACGACGTGCTGCGGGTGTCAGCCGAGCTTGCCGCGCGTGACGCCCGGGCACTCGGCGAGCGGGTGGGGGAGGGTCGGGCCGGCCGTCGTGTGCGCGACACGCTGGCGTTCACCGCGCATGTGCTCGCGCTCGGCTCGGCCTTCGGGCCCGCGGCCCGGCGCCGGCTCCTCCAACCCTGGTTCGAGGCGACCGGTCAGCCCTGAGCCGCCGGCGAGACGGTGCGCGCTCCCGTCAGGCGTGCTTGACGACGATCCGCTCGATCGTGTTGGCCACGTCCTCACACTTGTCGATGGCAGACTCGAGGAGCGCGTAGATCTCCTTCCACTTGATCACCTCGAGCGGATTGCCGCCGTTGCGGAACAGCGCGGCGATCGCGGCGCGGACGACCTGGTCGCCCTCGTTCTCGAGCCGATGGATCTCGATCCAGTACTGGTCCAGGCCCTGGAACTTGCGCAGGTGTCCGAGCGCCTCATGGATCTGCTCGCACTGCCTGACGATGATCGACGCCTGCTGGATGGCCGTCGGGGTGGGCGCCTCGACCCGGTACAGAACGAACGTGTCGCCGATCTCCTCGACCAGATCGATCACATCGTCGAGGCCGCTGATGAGCGCGTGGATGTCCTCGCGATCAAAGGGCGTAATGAAGGTGTTCTCGAGCCGGTGCCCGATGTCGTGGCTGATCTCGTCGCCACGGTGCTCCGCATCACGCAACTCACCGGCACGCCGCTCCACGCTGTCGTAGTTCCTGAGCATCGCCTCGAGCAGTCGCGCGGCGCCGAGGACGTTCGCGGCGTCTTCGACGAAGAGGTCGAAAAACCGCTCCTCGCGGGGAATCAGGCGCACCATGGGCAGGTCGCTCCTCCTCTGCGGACCCGCTAAGCGTACAGGGCCACGGCGCGCCCTCAGGCGGTGGACCGCGCGCTAGGGACTCAGGCGTTGCACCGCCGCGAGCATGGCGGCCGGCTGATCGGTGTCGATCATGTCAACGCCCAGATCGAGCAGCCGGTCCGCAGCCTGGTCGCCCGTCGCGGATCCACCTCCGACGATCATCCCTCGTTGGCGCATGCGGTCGATGAGCTCGCGGGCGTTCCACTGCCAGGGCACGTCGGCCCCGTCGGCGCCGGCGTCGTCGACGGCCGCGATCACGGCCGCCGGGTCTTGTGTCAGTTCCAGCAGGAGGACACACGGGACTTGCGGCCGCGCGGCTTTCGCGGCGCGGATCTCCGCCGCGGAGAACGAGTAGATCGCGAGCCGTTCGCGTGCAGGGGAGGACCAGGCCTGCTCGGCGACCTGGGCGCCGGTGTCGGCTGACTTCACTTCCAGCGCAGCCCCCATCGCGGGTCGCTGTTCGATCCAGCGCAGAAAGTCCCCGAACTCAGGTACTCGCTGGCCCCGGAATTCGTCGCCGAACCAGGCGCCCGCATCGAGTCCTCGAACCTCCAGGAGGGACAGTGCCGCGATTGGCCCGCGTCCATCCGTCGTCCGCTCCACGGTCGGATCGTGCATCAGCACGAGCGCGCCATCCGAGGTGCGGCGGATGTCGGTCTCCACGAAGGCCGCACTGTCCGCCAGCGCGCGCTCGAAGGCTGCGTACGTGTTCTCGGGCGCCGCGGCCGAAGAGCCGCGGTGGCCGCCGACGCGCAAGCCGATACTCCTAGCGCGCCAGTCCAGGTCGCTCTTCCTTCTGCGCTGTCACCGAGGACTGTTCGCTGCCGGCCGTTTCGGGTTCGATCCGGCGTCCCGACGTCGCATCGAAAAGGTGGACATTGGCCGGCAGCACGCGTATTCGGACCTCCTGATCTGTGGCCAATGCTGCCGCCGAGCCCGCGGGCACGAGGGCCCGGACGGTGCTCGGACCGGCAGTCAGGTGCACGAGCGAGTCGCGACCCAGCTGTTCGACCAGGCGGATCGTTGCGGCGACATCACCGGCGCCCAGCTCGACATGCTCCGGCCGCGCCCCGATGAGGACGCTCTTCCCGTCCCTGGCCGCGACAGCCGGAGCGAGCCGCCGAGCCAGGTCCGCGTCGGCCCCGTCCACCTCCCAGATGTTCATCTGCGGGGAGCCGATGAACCGGGCCGCGAACAGCGATGGCGGACGGGCATACAACTCGGCAGGGGAGGTCGTCGCGTCGATCTGGCCGCCGGTCATGACGGCCACCCGGTCGGCGATGGCCATCGCCTCGGACTGGTCGTGCGTAACCAGGATCGTCGTCATGCCCAGGCTCAGCTGGAGCCGCCGGATCTCCGCCCGCACGTCGACTCGCTGGTGTGCGTCGAGATTCGACAGCGGCTCATCGAGCAACAGCACGCCCGGCCGCTTGACGAGCGCACGGGCAAGGGCGACTCGCTGGCGCTGGCCCCCGGAGAGCTGATGCGGCCGGCGGTCGAGCAGCTCCTCGACCCGGACGAGGGCGGCGATGTCCTCCACGTCGCGGTTGGCCTTGCGCCGGGCGGCCTTGGCCGCGTCGAGTGGGAAGCGGATGTTCTCGCGGACGGTCATGTGCGGGTAGATCGCGTAGTCCTGGAAGACATACCCGATGCCCCGCTTCTGTGGCGACCGGGCCGTGACGTCGACGCCGTCGAAGAGCACCCTGCCGGTTCGGGCACGAATGAATCCCGTGATGAAGCCGAGCGTGGTCGTCTTGCCACAGCCGGACGGCCCGAGCAGCGCCACCAGCTCGCCGTCGCCGACGTTGAGGCTCAGGTCGTGGACGGCGGCAAACTGGCCGTATTCGACGGTCAGGTGTTCGACGTCGAGCCTCATGGACGGCGAAGGCTCCAGATCATCCGCGAATTGCTCCGCCCAGGCCGCCGACCCGGACCAGCCGGCGCTGGAGGATCGCGAAAACCGTCAGGACGGGGATGAGCGCGACGAGACTCCCTGACGCCAGCAGGGGCCAGTTGATACCGAAGCCGGCCTCCTGGATGTAGCGCTGCAGCGCGACGGTGTACGGCTGGGCCGTCTCCTTGGGGATGAGGATGAGTGGCAGCGAGAACGAGTTCCAGCCGTCGATGAACGCCAGCGTCGCGACCACGAGAATGCCCGGGACAGCCAGGGGAAGCACGACTCGGCGCATCGTCATCAACGCCCCCGCGCCGTCGATTCGGGCCGCTTGCTCCAGCCGGACGGGGATCTGCCGGAACGTGCCGGCCATGAGCCAGATGCCGAGCGGGGTTGACCCGGCCGCGTAGGCGAGGATCACTCCCTGCGACGTGCCGTACAGGCCGGACGCCGAGAAGAGGATGAACAGGGGCACGATCCGCGAGGCAGCCGGCAGGAAGCTGAGAGCGAGGATGACGATGAGCAGCGCCTCGCCGGAGCGCATCTGGTAGCGGGCAACGGCATAGCCGCCCAGCGTCGAGGCGACGGCGGTGATCACGGCCGAGGACAGGCCGTAGAAGGCCGCGTTGCGGTACGGCGTGAGGCCGATCCCGTTCTCCCCGAACAGGACGCCGCCCACGTTGTCCAGCGTCAGGGCCGACGGGACGATCGAGATCGGGAAGACCGCCTGCGAGCCGGGACGGATCGCGATGGACATGATCCAGAGCAGGGGAAGCAGGGTGAACGCGAGCGCCAGCAGCACGACCGCCGCGCGGAGAGCGCGCTGGGCGGTGGAGAGGCGCACTAGGTCCACTTGCGGGCCTCTCGGCGCCACAGGAGAACGTAGGCGATCGCCAGCAGCAAGCTGAGTGTGAACAGGATCACGGTGACCGCCGCGCCCTGGCCGACCTGGCCCTTGAGCGCGGTCAGCCGATACATCTCGAGTGCCATCGTCTCGGTCTGATAGAGCGGCCCACCCCCTGTCATTGCGTAGATCAGGTCGAATGTATTCAGGCCGCTCACGAGTGCGACGAGCGCTGCCAGCAGGAACGAGGGCCGAATGCTTGGCAGGAT
Source organism: Candidatus Limnocylindrales bacterium (assembly GCA_036506235.1). Lineage (GTDB taxonomy): Bacteria > Chloroflexota > Limnocylindria > Limnocylindrales > CSP1-4 > CF-16. The sequence goes on from DASXSA010000252.1 coordinate 6,735, forward strand.
GACGCGCCACACGATCCGACCATACGATGCGCCGTCGGCCTGCCCGGCGAGGATCAGGTTCGGGGGAACGTTGGCCAGCGCCGCGCTCATGACGAGCAGGACGATGCCGTAGCCGGCCCACACGTTTGCCGCAACGAGAGCCGCGAGAGCCGTTGACTTGTCGGTCAGCCAGCTCACGGGCGACAGGCCGATCCCTTCGATCAGGCTGTTGGCCAGGCCGATCTGCGGGTCATACATGAGCCTCCAGGTGTAACCGATGATCACGCCGGCGACGACCCACGGGATCAGGTACAGCGCGAGCAGCAGAGACCGTCGGCCCGGGGAGAGCGAGTAGAGCGCGAGGGCCAGGACGGTTCCCAGGCCAAGCGATCCGACGAGCGTGCCAACGGTGAAGATCGTCGTCACCAGGACCACGCCGGCGAAGTCGGGGGCGTGCGACGCCAGGACCGCCTGGAAATTCTTGAAGCCGACCTGGGGCACGTTCAGGAGGTGGCCGATCGTGGCGCCTGTCGTCGAGTAGTAGAAGGTCAGCAGATAGGGCAGCAGCAGGAACAGGAAGAGGAGCAGGAGAGGCGCCGCCAGGAGCAGCCAGGGAGTCGCTCGCCGCATGGCCATTTGGCCGATCACGTCGAGCGTCTCCCTGTTGCGGACCGGGAACGACTTACTGCCCGGCCAGGATCGTGTTGGTGTCCTTCGCGGCGGCGTCGAGCGCATCCTTCGGGGAAGCGTCCCCGTTGACGGCTTTCTGGATCGCGGTCCAGATCGTCTCGATCATCGCCGTGTACTTGGATATGAACGGCGGGAAGTGGGCTACGCCGGCTGCCTTGATCTCTTCGGCGAAATACGGATCGCCCTGGAATGCGTTGGTCGCCTGCGCTTCGGCGAGCCCCGACTTTCGCACCGGCACGCGGGTGTACTGGACCTCGAAGGGGATCATGGTCTTGCCGTCGGTCACGACCTTGATCATGTCCCAGGCGAGGTCCTTGTTCGGACTCTTGTCGTCGATGATCAGCATCCAGCCGCCCGCGGTGGTAGCCGGCGAGCAGCCATCGCAGAGGGGTGGAAGCGCGGCCCCGATCGTGGCCTTGTACTGATCTGGGGTCATGCCCTTGGGCCGGTCGGAGAGCCCATCGCCGACGGTTGCCAGCATGATTCCGTACTTGCCGGCAAAGACTGCGGCGCTGACGTCGTCCGCGGTCTGGCTGAGCACCGTCTTGGGCGTGTAGCCCTTCTTGACGAGGTCGACGTAAAGCTGCAGCGCCTTCTGGCCGCCCGCGTCGTTGAACACGGCAGTCTTGTTGTCGGCGCTCAGGATGTTCGAGCCGGTCATGTACAGGTATGAGTAGAAGCGGTCGACGGTGCCTTCTTCGGATGCTGCCGGGAAGCCAATCGGCGACACACCCGGCACCTTGTCCTTGATCGCCTGGGCATCCGCCATGAGCTCGTTCCAGGTGGTCGGACCCTTCTCGGGGTCAAGACCCGCCTTCTTGAAGACGTCCTTGTTCCAGATCATCAATCGGATGTCGCTGTACCACCAGACGCCGTGCTGGCTGCCGTTCCACTTCGTGGATTCCTTGTACGCATCGGCGATGTCGCTGGCATCGGCCCAGTTCGCGTAATACGAGTCGAGGTTGGTCGCGATGCCCTCCTCGGTCATCTGCCCCAGCCAGATGTTGTCGATCTGGAAGATGTCGGGGATGTCGCTCACCTGGCCGGCCTGGCTGAGCTCGATCCGCTGGAACTGGGGGTCGTACGGCGCTCCACTGAGGTCGATGGTCACGTTGGGATGCGCAGCCATGAACTTCGCCTCGGCCGGTTTCCACGGCTCGTCCTGGGCGACCGTGTAGTTGCGCGCCCAGATCGTCAGCTTCTGTGCCGCGGCGGGAGAGGCGCTGGGTTGGGCGCTCGCCGCCGCCGCGGAGGCGCCGGGGCTGGGCGACACCGCCGTCCCCTGGCACGCCGTCACAACGAGGGCCAGCGTGGACAACAGCGCACCAAATCGGGTCCTCATGACTCCTCCTCCCGCTTGCTCCGCGTCAGGCCGCTGGCCTCACACGGCTACCACTCGCTTGGAACCGAAGCGCTCGATCAGGGGGGCGAGATCGCGGACGTCGGCTTCGCTTCCCGCCAGAACGTGGATCGCGGCAGTCTCCTGCCGGAGGCGAACTTCCCGGCCTGCTTCCCGGGCCAGGACGATTCCCGCCGCGACGTCCCACATGCGGAGCCCGATACCGAGGAACGAGCCCCCATGCAGTGCGACGCTCAGCAGCGCATAGGCAGCGCCGCCCATGATCCGGAGTACACGAGTGCGAACGGCGCTCAGTGCCTGGATCGTGGCGACCATGACCGGATCGAGGCCCTCCCAGCCCCATTCGACGAAGAGGCGGGCCGAACCCGCCGCGGAGACCATCGGGCGGCAATCGATCTCCGATGAGCCGTCGCTCCGGAGAATGCCGCCAAGACCGGAGCGACTTCGGTAGACGAAGCCGCTGCTGAAGTCGGCGATGGCACCCACGACCGGGTCGCCGTCGCGCACCAGAGCAATCGAGGAGGCAGCGCCGGCAAGGCCCGTCGCGTAATTGAGGGTGCCATCGATCGGATCGACCACCCACTGCCAGCCGTCCTGCCCGGCCTCGTCGCCGCCTTCCTCACCGACGAAGCCGTGGCCGGGAAATCGCTGTCGTATCTCCTCGCGGAGGTAGCGTTCGATGGCCTGATCGGCCGGGGTGAGCAGGTCGAACGGGCCGTCCTTCGTCGTTGCCTGGATCCCTGCTTCCGCGTGCTCTTCGGCGATCCGCCTGGCTGCGAATGCCCATTCCCGGACTGCATCAAAAGCCAGGGATTCTGTGGCGGTGGGACGGCTCAACCGCGTTTCCTCGTGTGCAGGGAGAGGATCGCGCGCAGTGGCTCGCACTATAGGCTTCGCGGCGTGGCGATTGCAAGGCTCCAATGCCCGGGCTGACGAACACTCTGCTCGGGAGCCAGCGACCGGAACCCTGCTCAGCCAGACTGCCTGCGTTCGCCTTAAAGCGATGCAATCGTCACGAGCTCATTCGTGTGCCGGCGCCGTCGATCCACGCTGCACCAGCGTGACCCCGGCGAGTGTCACCCGGGGCTCGCCGGCGATTCGGCCGTCGATCCGGCCGCGAAGCGTCTCGATGCCCAGCCGCACGAGCTCCTCTCTGCGCTGGCTGACGGTCGTGAGGTTGATGCGTCGGAGACTGGCCATCGCGACGTCGTCGAAGCCGACGATCGAGAGATCTTTGGGGACGCGGATGCCGATCGAGTCCGCCACGTCCAGGAGGTCGATCGCTGCAAAATCGTTCGCGGCAAAGATCCCTGTTACCCGGCGCCCTGCCGTCAGGATCTCGCTCCAGCTGGCGGCATGATCGTCCAGCATGACCTTTCCATCGGGAGGATCCCAGGCGATCACGGCGGGCTCCAGGCCGCGGCTGGTGGCAATCCGCATGAAGCCCTCGAGGCGCCGCGAATCGGCGCGGTCGCGCGACGTAGGTCCGACGAACGCGAGCCGGCGGTGGCCGAGTTCGATCAGATGCTCGGCGACCAGCTCGCCCCCGCGTTGCTCGTTGACGGTGACCGAGTCCGCCCAGGGTTCATCGGCGGCAATGAACACCGTCGGCGTTTGGCCGTTGATCCGGGACCCGACCAGCCCGGGATTCTCCAGGTACGAAAGGAACACGAGACCGCTCACCCGGTTCTCGATCATCAACCGTACGGCCTGTTCCTCGCGATCGCTGTCGCTTTCGGTCGCGCAGAACATCGCAGCAAAGCCGAACCGCGCGACTTCTCGCTCGACGAAGGAGGCCATCTCGGCGGTGAAAGGATTCCGGAGATCGCGCGCGATGACCCCGACGGTCGACGCCCTTCCACGGAGCAACTGACGGGCGAGGGCATTGGGACGATAGCCAAGCTGCTCGATGGCCGCGGCGACCCGTCGCCGTGTGCGGGGCGCGACCACGTCCGATCCTCGAACGACGTTGGATACCGTCGACCGCGAAACGCCGGCCAGCGCGGCGACGTCACCCAGCGTTGGCAACCTGCCCGTCGGCTCCGCCGAGAGGCGTTCCAGTGGCATGGCTGCCTCACGCTCCCGAACTATTACAACGCTCCAGATCGCATGGTACTGTGAAGCCTGGTCGGGGTTGCCGCTCCCACGCGCGAGACGGGCAGCGAAGGGTTGGAGGGTTTCAATTCCTGCTTCAGGAGCGTCGACCGGGCGTCTCAGGGTCGGCGTCGTCGGCGGGGGCCTGATCGCCCAGGTCATGCACCTTCACTACCTTCGCGAGCTATCCGATCGTTTCGACACCACCGTGGTGTGCGACGCTGCGGAAGCCAATGCGCTGGCGTGCGCGGAACGGTTCGGGATTCCCAAGGCCTGCACGGACTGGCGAGAGCTTCTGGATGAACCCCTCGATGCAGTCCTCGTTCTGACGTCCGGCAGTCACGCGCCGATCGCGATCGAAGCCGCGAGCCGCGGGCTCCACGTGATGGTCGAGAAGCCCATGTGCTTCTCGACTTCAGAAGGCAAGGCGATGATCGACGCGGCGGCAACGACGGACGTCACGCTCATGGTCGCCTACAACAAGCGCTACGACCCCGCATACCTGCGCTTTCGCGACGAGGCAGCGGCGGTCGAAGACCCGCGTCTCATGCGGATCACGACGTTCGAATCGCCGTTCCGGCCGTACGTCGGTCACTACCCCCTATCCGTGATCGCCCAACCGCCCCCCGCGGTTGCACAGCGCATACGCCAGGAGACCGAGGAAGCGGTCAGACAGGCTATCGGTGTCGCCGACGAATTTCAGCACAGGGTCTATCGGTCGGTGCTGCTCGATACCCTCGTGCACGAGCTCAACGGCATTCGAGGGGTGCTGGGCGAACCCGATCGTCTCGATTACGCCGATCTACGGGAGGGCAGCCTGACCGTCATGCTGCGCTTCGGCAGCCTTCCCGTGGCGCTCCACTGGATCGACCTTCCGGGCATCGCCCGATACAAGATGGAATTCGCGATGTACGGACCGGATCGACGCGTTTCGCTGTCCTTTCCGTCGCCGTTTCTTCGCAGCGAGCCGTCATTGCTCCAGATCGAGTCAGGTGCACCGGGAAGCGCATGTTCCCGGGTATCAGAGGAGATCACCTCCTTCGAAAGTCCGTTCAAGCGAGAGCTCATCGCCTTCCACGAGGCGATAACCGGCGGCAGCAAACCCGCGACGCCCGGACAGGACGGCCTGCGCGACATTGCGCTATGCCAGTCGATCATTGAGGCCTTTCGGACGCGGGGCCCGATCGACAATCCAAGCGTCCCGCATTGACGCCCGAACGTACGAGGCTCCCCACGGGTCAGCCTGCTCGCGAGATCCCAGCCAGCGGCCGGACCTTGCGACTTGCACATCGAGGGGACTGGCGGCGCGCGACGGAGAACTCGATCGAGGCACTCGTACTCGCGTCGATGGTGCCGGGGTGTGACGGAGTGGAGTTCGACGTACGCGCCTCGGTGGACGGAGTGCCGATTCTCCTTCACGACGAGACACTCGAGCGCGTCCAGCATGTGTCAGCCCGTGCGGACGAGTTGCCCGCGAACGAGCTCGAATCGCTCGGGGTCCCTCGGCTCGTTGACGCGCTGGCCGCGCTCCCTCAGCAGGCATTCCTCGACGTGGAGCTCAAGGAAGACCTGGCCGACAGGGTGGTCGACATGCTCGCAGCGGCGCGCGGTCCGCGCCTTGCCAACGCGGTCGTCTCATCGTTCTGGCCGGCGGTGATCCGAGGGATCCGTCAGCTGATGCCCGAGTGGCCGACCTGGCTCAACACCAAGGATTGCTCCGAAGAGACGATCGAAACGGCGCGATCGCTGGGCTGCCGGGGCGTGTCGGTAGAGTGGCATGCCATCGACGCCCGCGCCGTAACGGCCGCCACCAGGGCTGGCCTCGAGATTGCCGGCTGGACGGTGACCCGGCGGCCGACGTATCGCCGTCTCGAACGACTGGGACTACGGGCTCTGTGTGTGGAGCGCCAGGCGTTAACGGGTTGAGTTCTGGTTCAGCAGGGCGGACACGGGCACGGACAGTCCGGGCCGCAGTCGGGATCGGTGGACGGGCGAGGGTCAAAGGCGCGCGGGAGGTCCATCAAACGCACTTCCTTTCTTTCCGTCACTCGCCGTGCACGACAGCCGCGCGCGGATGATTGCCGCGAACATCCCATCGGCGACCTCGTGGGTCGGACGCACGGCGATGTCCTCGAAGCCGACGTTGCGGAGGCCGCGCTCGTACTCGTCGAACGACAGCGCTCCGGCGATGCACCCGACATAGCTGCCCCGGGCCGCACGCTGCTCTGGTGTGAGGTCGTCGCGTGCCACGACGTCGCTGATCCCGATTCGTCCTGTCGGCCGCAGAACGCGGGCGATCTCCCGGAATACCGCGTCCTTATCGGTCGCGAGATTGACGACGCAGTTGCTGATGACGACGTCAACCGTCGAGGCGGGGAGGGGGATCGCCTCGATCGATCCCTTGATGAATTCAACGTTGTCTGCCCGGGCGTCGGCCGCGTTTCGCCTTGCGAGCTCGAGCATCTCGTCGGTCATGTCCAGGCCGATCGCTCGTCCCGTGGGTCCCACCCGGCGCGCGGAGAGCAGGACGTCGATGCCACCGCCGGATCCGAGATCCAGGACCGTCTCGCCTTCCCGGAGATCGGCAACCGCGAGCGGGTTGCCGCACCCGAGACTTGCGAGCACGGCCGCGTCGGGAAGGCCGGCCCGATCGACCTCTTCGTACAGCCGTGCGCCGAAGGACTCTCCCCGGGCGTCGTCAGACCCGCAACCGCAGCCAGTACCGCAGCAGTCGGCCGTCGTGTCCGGTTGGTTGCCCTGAACGACCGCCAGGGCGGCATCCGCGTATCGACGTCGCACGGTCTCGCGGAGGGAATCGCCGGCCCGCTCGTGCGTGATCTCGCTATGCGACGTGGACATCTCGTTGCTCCGTGCGACCCGGGCATGATAGCCTCATATCGATGATTGTCAATATAGATCGAAAACGATATTGTCCCGCGCAATGAAACCGATGGACGCCGACGTGCAGCTGCTCCAGGCCCTGGCCGACCCGACGCGCCTCGCCATCGTCCGCGAGCTGGCCGGCCAGCCCGAGGTGTGTGCATGCAACCTCACTGATTGCTGCGGCGTGCGCCAACCGACGGTCTCGCATCACCTCAAGGTTCTGCGGGAGGCAGGCGTCGTCCTCGCCGAACGGCGTGGGACCTGGATCTACTACCGGCTCGACCCCGCGGCGGCGGACAGGCTGACCAGGGTTGCGCGGGAGCTGGTGCCCGGCGGCCTCATCCCGGTCGCTGCCCTTCGCGAGCGGCGTCCCGCCGTTCCGAGCGCCGCGCGACCTTCCTGAAGGCGGGCGTTCGGGACCCCACCCGGGCCCAACTCTCCGCGCGACTTCCGCGCCGCCTTCACATCCGCTTCACAACGGGTGCGGAGGATTGGGTTCATCACGATCGAACGAAAGGAGATCGACACATGAACCCACGATCGGCGTGGAGAATTCTGATCGGCGTACTGCTGGTTGCGGTCGCCATCTTCCTGGGGGTTGGCGCATACCAGGCGGGCCTCGCTCAGGGCCTGGCCCAGAGCGGCACCACGGCCGCCCCGGCCGTCGTGCCCTATTACGGCTGGCACCCGTTCTTTGGCTTCGGCTTCGGGTTCTTCGGCTTCCTGGGCACGCTGCTGTTCATCTTCCTGATCTTCGCCCTGATCCGGGCGCTCGTCTTTCGCGGTGGTCCGCGCGGCGGCTGGTACGGACATGGCGGCGGCTGGCGAGGTGGACCCTGGGAGTCGCGCGGGCAGGATATGTTCGACGAGTGGCACCGCCGCTCCCATGATCAGACCGGAGGTCGTTCCGAGGGCACGCCCCCTCCGGGTGGGAGTCCGCCTCCGGGGAGCACCCCGCCGCCGTCGGGCTGACCGTCGACGACCAGGATTTCACTGGCGCCGGGCGTCGAGAGACGCGCCCGGCGCCTTCCCGTTCAGACCTCCCGCCGCGTGCGGCACTTCCGTCACCCCGCAGCCCGGACCGTAGGATCAACGCGATGAAGACCATCCTCGTCGTCGATGACGAGCCGAAGATCGTCGAGCTGGCGCGCGACTACCTCGAGCACGCCGGTTTCTCGGTGATGACCTCCGGCGATGGTCCATCGGCCGTCGCGACGGTCGGCGGTCGGCATCCGGACCTGGTCGTGCTGGACCTCGGGCTGCCGGGCATGGACGGCCTCGACGTGATGCGCGCGATCCGCCGCGATTCCGAGATCCCGGTGGTGATGCTCACCGCGCGCGACGACGAGGTCGACAAGCTGCTGGGCCTGGAGCTGGGAGCGGACGACTACATCACGAAGCCCTTCAGCCCGCGCGAGCTGGTGGCCCGCGTGCGCGCCGTCATGCGACGCACGGAACGGCGGCCCGAGGCCACCGACCTCATCCGGGTCTCGGGCGTCAGCATCGACGTCCCGCGTATGCGGGTGGACGTCGACGGTCGCTCGATCGAGCTCACGGCCACCGAATTCGAGATCCTGACGACGCTCGCCCGACAGCCGGGCCGGATCTTCACCCGCTCCCAGCTCCTCGACGCCGTCCACGGCGTCGCGTTCGAGTCGTACGAGCGGGCGATCGACACGCACGTCAAGAACATCCGGCGCAAGCTCGAGCCCGATCCGCGACGGCCGCGCTACCTCCTGACCGCCTACGGGGTGGGCTATCGCTTCGCGGACGACGAAGGGTGACTCCTCCGACGGGACGACCACCCCGGCGGCAACCTCCGTGGTGGCCCGCGGACGAACCGTGGCCACCGGCCGGCGGCTACGGGCCGCCGTGGACGCGCGGTGGCTGGTCAAGCGGCGGCTGGGCCCAGGGTCGTGGCTGGCGACCGGGTCCGGCGCGCTTCGTCTGGGCCCTCGGCTGCCTGTTCGCGCTGTTCTTCCTCGTCATGCTTTCGGGGGCCGTACTGATGCTGTGGCTGGTCGGTGTGGCATTCGGACTGTACGGGCCGCCGGGTGGCGCGCCGGTGGGCTTCCATGTGCCGCTGGTCGGCGCGGTCATCCTGGTCCTTGGGTTCCTCTTTCTGCTCCGACTCGGAACGAGAATGGGCCGTATGGCCCAACCGCTCGACGATCTCGCCGCAGCCGTCGCGCGCGTCGAGGGAGGCGACTACTCGGTGCGCGTGGACGAGCGTCGGCGGTCGCCCCGCCCCATCCGCTCGCTGCTCCGCGGGTTCAACACGATGGCAAATCGGCTCGAATCGGACGAGCGCCAGCGGCGGAGCCTGCTCGCCGATGTCAGCCACGAGCTGCGGACACCGCTGTCCGTCGTGCAGGGCAACCTCGAGGCGATCGTCGATGGCGTGCATCCCCCAGACGAGGCGCACCTGACCGCGATCCTCGACGAGACGCACGTCCTCGGCCGCCTCATCGACGATCTCCGGACGCTCGCCTTGTCGGAGAGCGGGACGCTCGCGCTGCACCGCGAGACGACCGACTTCGACGTCCTGGTCACCGACGTGGTGGAAGGGTTTCGGACTGCAGCCGAGGATGCCGGTGTCGAGCTCACGACATCGGTCCCGTCAGACCTGCCCCTCCTCGAGGTTGATCCGGTTCGGATGCGTGAGGTGCTCGAGAACCTCCTCTCGAATGCGCTTAGATACACGCCCCGCGGTGGCCGAATCCGCGTCGAGGCAGGCGCCGAGGGCGAGCGGGGTGTCGTCCGGGTGAGCGTGACCGACACGGGCTCGGGGATCCCCGCTGATGTCCTTCCGCACGTTTTCGACCGGTTCGTGAAATCGGCGGAATCGCGCGGGTCTGGCCTGGGGCTCGCCATCGCGCGGAACCTCGTGCTGGCGCACGGGGGCGAGATCGGCGCGACAAGCCCGCCGGGCGAAGGCACCACGATCTGGTTCGAGCTCCCGACCGGTTCTCCCGGTAGCTAACGGGCCCTCCGGGATCGGGCCCTGTTTACGCCTCGCGCTCGAGGTGGTCGCGGAGCGATTCGAGGGCCCCGGGGAGATCCCTCTCGATCGTGCTCTTGATCATCGCCTCCATGAACCGAAGCATGCCCTTCGGCTCGATGGATGCCGTGATGTGCAGCCTGGTACCACTGTCGGACGGCACGAAGTCGAGGCTGCCGTTCAGGTCGACCGGTCCGCTCAGGCTCTGGAGGCCGAGTCGCCGCGGTCGCTCGAACTGCACGATCTCGCCCGTGGCCTCGATGGGCCCGGTCGGGCCGCGCACGATCATCCGGAACTGCGTGCCCTGTCCAACCGGGCCGGGGGTGGTCTGCTCGGCCAACTGAATTCCGGGCTGCCAGGCCGGCAGATGCCCGATGTCGCTGAGGTAGTCGAAAACCGCTTCCGGTGGCCGGTTGACGTCGACCTCGCGCTCGAGCCGGATCAAGGGCGATTCGCGGGCTCGACGCTCGGCGGGTGACCCTCCGCGCGGTAGCGACGCTCGCCGGTCTGGGGGTCGACCCACACGCGCATCCGGGTGCCGCTCGTCGGGTCGATGAAGAGCTCGTCCGTTCGCTGGAAGCGGGATTCGAGGGCGCCGTCCTCACCGCCGCCCGGTCCGGGGTGCGCGCCGGTTCGCTCGGCAGCCTCGCTTCGGTAGCGACCGCGCTCGAGGACGACAGCGATGATCCCGACGCCGCCGAGCACGAGTGCCCATAGGCCACTGAGCGCGTACTCGCGGCCGGCCAGGATCACCACGAAGCCGGACAGGAAGATGATCAGGGAAACCGCGCCGACGATGACGCGGATGGTGGTGTGCATCGATCGCGCGCTCGGCGCGTGGTGCCTCCCGACTACTCGGCGACCGGTCGGCCGCCCGACTCGTCAGCCGCGAGCACCACGGCCGTGCCGTACGCCACGATCTCGGACATCGTGTTGCCGATCTCGGAGCTGTCAAAGCGCATCGACAGGACCCCGTTGGCGCCCATCAGCGTGGCGTTCTGCACCATCCGGTCGACGGCCTGCCGTCGGGTGTCCTCGAGCAGCTGCGTGTACTCGTGGATCTCTCCGCCCACGATCGAGCGCAGACCCGCGGCCAGGTTGCCGGCGAAGCCGCGGCTCCTGACCACGAGCCCGAAGACGTGGCCCTTGACCTCCGTGACCCGGTAGCCGGTCGCGTAGGGCGTGGTGGTGATGATCATTGCGGCCCCTCCTCGTGTGGTTTGCCCGCTGCAACGGCGGCCGCGTGGCTCAAGTGGCCCGACGGCCGCGACGTATGGCGGCCGGCGGCGGATCGGCGGCTCTCGCACTCGTCACACGGACACCGATCGCGCAGCACGGCGAAGGTGTAGTAGCCGGTGTGGTGGCCGTCGCCCCAGGTCGGCGCCACCGCGTACTGGCCGACGAGCTGGAGGTCGCGGAGCTCGGTCTGCTCGGGCGTCAGGGTCGGGCGCGAGTCGAGCCAGCCCGGAAGCCCGGCCTCTCCGCGGCAGAACGCGCATGGGCACAGCCAGCGCAGCGTGTCGAAGTCGTAGGTCGTCCGGTGGCCGTCCGCCCAGTCGACTTCGAGCGTTCGGGCTGCCCTGTCGGCGTGGATGCGGGCCGGCGTGGTCGCGGTCACGGCCGGATTGTAGGGGTAGCCACCCGCGCAGGGGCCTTTGGTACGGGAGCCCGCCTTGGGGTCGACTTGTATCCTGCGCTGCGTGTCGCTCGTACTCGACGGCCTGAGCAAGCGATTCGGGCAGGTCCCCGCGCTGGATGGCCTGTCGTTCGAAGCCCCCCGCGGGCAGATCTTCGGCTTCCTCGGCGCGAACGGGGCCGGCAAGACGACCACGATGCGGATCATCCTGGGCGTGCTGCGGGCGGACAGCGGCACGATCCGCTGGGGAGGCACCCTTCACGATTCCCTGCCGCGGCGCGTCTGGGGCTATCTGCCCGAGGAGCGCGGCCTCTACCCGCGCATGACGATCCTCGAGCAGCTCGTCTACTTCGCCGGGCTGTACGGGGTGCCACGCGACCAGGCCGCTCGTGAGGCGCGCGCCTGGCTGGCGAGGTTTCGGGTTCCGGAGTTCGCGGACCGGCGGGCCGACGAGCTATCGAAGGGCAACCAGCAGAAGGTCCAGTTCCTGGCCGCGGTCCTGCACGACCCCGAGGTCCTGCTCATGGACGAGCCATTTACGGGCCTCGACCCCGTGAATGTCGCGCTCCTCCGCGAGGCGTTCCTGGAGCTCCGGGATCGAGGCAAGACCATCATCTTCTCGACCCACCAGATGGACGCCGTCGAGGCGATGTGCGAGTCCGTGGCGATCACCGACCGCGGCCGCGTCGTGGTGGGCGGTCCGATCCGGGAGGTCAAGCGCGCAGCGGGCCGCCGGATGGTGCGCATCTCGATCGACGGCGATCATCGGCTCGAGTGGCTGTCGGAGGTGCCAGGCACGCGTCTCATCCGGCCGGGCATCGACCGGACGGAAGTCGAGCTGGACGCGGGAGTGGATCCTGAGGCCATCCTTGCGGCCGCGATTGCGCGCGGGGCACACATCCGCCACTTCGAGATCGCCGACCCGTCGCTGGAGCAGGTGTTCATCGATCACGTTGGCCGTCCCGCCGACGAGGAGCTGACGCTCGCCGCGGTCCAGGCTGAGGACTCGGCAGCATGAGCCGTTCCGATCCGCTCATGCCAAATAGCTGGATCGTGGCCCGGCGCGAGTACCTCGAGCGGGTCCGCAGCCGGATGTTCCACGTGTCGACGATCGTCCTGGCGACGCTGGCCGTCCTGGTCGCGTTCATCCCGATCTTCGCCAAGGCGGTCGACCGTGGGACGACGACACGCGTCGCGGTCTATTCCTCGGATCCCCAGCTGAGCGCGACGATTGTCGCGAGCCTCGGGACGTTCCTGAACCAGCAACACGATCCCGGCCGGGCGGATCCCTACGCGCTCACCGCCGCACCGAGCGAGGATGCGGCCCGGCAATCGATCGACCAGGGTGCGGCCGACGCGGCCCTCATCGGCGAGCGAGCGCCGACCGGCCGCCTCGATTTCCGCTTCTACACCGGCGAGGGAATCGCCGCCGACCGTTCCCAGCTGATCAACGTCGGAACGTTCTTCATCGCGATCCTCGACTACACGTCGCTGAACCGACGCGCGCCTGGCCAGGCCTTCGTTTTCCCGACCCTCGAGACGGTGGCCGCCAGCGGCCCGAGTGCCGGCGGAGGTCCGCTCGACAGTGCGGATTTCGCCGGCCGGCGGATCCTGGGGATCGTCTTCGTGGTGCTGATCTTCATCATCCTCGTCATCTACGGGATGTGGGTAGCCGCTGGGGTCGTCGCCGAGAAGACGAGCCGGGTGATGGAGCTGATCATCAGCGCGGCCTCTGCTCGGCAGCTGGTGATCGGGAAGGTGCTCGGGATCGGGGCGGCGGGTGTGACGCAGTACGTCGCCGTTCTCGTTCCGTCGCTCCTCGCGCTCGGGCTGGAGAACCGCATCGCGACCGCCCTGTTCGGTCCGGGCGACGCGATCTCACCCTCGCTGGTCGCCCTTGCGCCGCCGCTCGTCCTGGCATACGGCGCGTACTTCGTGCTCGGGTTCGCGCTCTACGCGCTGATCTATGCCGCCGCGGGCTCGCTGGTGAGCCGCCCAGAGGACCTGCAGGTCATGGCGCTTCCGCTCAGCCTGATCGCGATCGGCGGGTATCTCCAGGCGGTGCTGGCGCTCTCGGGCGGCACCGCCGGTTTCATCCGCTTTGCGTCGTACGTCCCGTTCTGGAGCCCGTTCGTGATGATGACCCGGCTGACCGTGGGGCGGGTTGAGCCGGGGGAGCTCGTGCTGAGCTACGGCCTGCTCGTTGCCACGATCGCTGTAACAGTCGTGATCACGACCCGTGTCTACGCGGCGGGCGTGCTGCTGTACGGGCAGCGGGCGGGCCTGCGCGAGGTGGTGGAGGCTGTTCGCCACCCCGCCTGATTTGCGCCTCGTCTCGCGTTTTGCGTGCGACCTACGTTTTCCTGCCGCGCTTGCGCGCGGCACGCGGTAACGGACTTCCGGCAGTCCGGACACACTGAACGCCGGCTGGCCTTTGCCTGAGCCGCAACGAAACGGTCGCACGTCCCGGGCGGCGCCGGATCCTTGCTTCCCGTGCAAGAAGTCAGACCCCAGGACTCGTGCGGAAAGTCCTTCCTGGTCGTTTGTCTTCCGGTGGACGCAAGGCGCGCAATCAGGCCGATGGACTCACCCGCGCCAGGTCCGGACTCAGCTTTCGTCGTCGAGGGGCAGCCGCCGGATCAGGGCGAGGACGGGACCAGGGCCGCCGGTCGGGTTCTCGAGCCCGAGCGTCGGCTGCTTTTCGTCGGCTTTCGCGGCCGCGCCCGTCGCCGGGATGAACCGCCACAGCCGGCTGCGCACCCCAGGGAGGTACGGGCTAAAACGCTGGCGCGCCATGACGCCGCCGATCCCCTGGGCCCGAACCGCCTCGTGCAGCGCGCGTCCTTCCTCGGCAATCGCGGGTACGGCCACGACCGACTCGCCCGGCGTCAGCGTCCGCCGGAGCGCCTGGCGCCGCCGGTAGAGGGGTT
>DASXSA010000253.1:0-5520 GCA_036506235.1 Candidatus Limnocylindrales bacterium
TTGACGGTCGACAGTCCGAGCCGCGATGCGAGCCACGCCGCGTGGTAGACCGGCTTGACGACGTTCGTCGAGCCGGGAGCTCCCGTCGGATCGTGGGTGGCGTACGTGACGGAGATGCGGCGCAGCCCCCGGACGTACGGCACGCACTCGGGCGTATCGAAGATCGACGCGATCGCCTCCCGCCAGCGCGACTGGCGAACCAGGGCGAAGTCGAAAACGGTCAGCCGGAGACGATCCATCGCCTCGGCCATCTCGCGCAGTCGGGCCAGCCCGTCGCCGCCCCACGAGGCCCCGTCCACGACGAGGCGATCGGTGATCCGCAGGAGGGCTGAGGTCAGGGGCAGGCGGAACGGCGGTTCCCCGGGCCACCACATCGTGACCGGGAGGTCGTGGATGAGCAGCGGCTCGACGATGGCCCCGAGGTGGCGCCCGGCGTCGCCGCCCGCGGTCAGGTAGATCATCTCGGCGCAGGTCTCCGGCGCGTCCTCGCGGGGCAGGATGCAGTGCGCCTGGACGTGGGCGTTGATCCACGCCGGGCCGTCCGGATCGCCGGTCGAGACGACGAGGGTCCGCGACGGGTGCCGGCCGGTCAGCTCCTGGATCGTGGCCGAGCAGCGTTCGCCGATCTCGGGGCGTCGCGCGACGACCACAAGGTTCATCACGCTGGTGCGGGCGGCGATGTGCCGCGACTCCTCCCCGTCCACGCGCGCGACGAGCTTCGGGATCGCCCACATGCGCGACAGCTCGCGGTCGATCTCTTCGATGCTGTGAGCGCGCGAGGACCAGCGCAGGACCGTTTCGCCAGGCTTCTGCGGAGCGCTGTCGAGGATCAAGCCGCCCAGGTCGACGCCCGATGGGGCGCTCACGCGCGCGCCGCCTTGCACGTTCTGCTCAACGACGACGTCGCCTTTAGCCATCAGATCCTCCGCCACCTCCGGCCATCCCTCGCCAGCAGGTGATCGGCGGCCTCAGGCCCCCATGAGCCGGCCTCGTAGCTCGGGAAGTCCGGGGGCGGCATGTCGGCCCACGACTCGATGATCGGCGTCACAATGCCCCACGCCTCCTCGACCTCGTCCGCCCGCGTGAAGAGCGAAGCGTCACCCAGCAGCGCGTCGAGGATGAGCGTCTCGTAGGCATCGGGCGAGTCCACCGAGAACGACGAGCCGTAAGTGAAGTCCATGTTCACGGATCGGACGTCGATGCCCAGGCCGGGCACCTTCGCGCCGAAGCGGAGGAGGATGCCCTCGTCGGGCTGGATCCGCATCGCCAGCAGGTTCGGCTGCGGGTCGCCGGTCGCTTCGCGGAACAGCCGGTGGGGCACCTCGTTGAACTGGATCGCGATCTCCGACGCGCGCTTCGGAAGGCGCTTGCCGGTTCGCAGGTAGAAGGGCACGCCCGCCCAGCGCCAGTCGTCGATCTGGAAGCGCGTGGCGATGAACGTTTCCGTCTCCGACTGCGGATCCACCTCGGGTTCTTCGCGGTAACCCGGCACCTCGTGGGCCTCCACCCACCCCCGGCCGTACTGGCCTCGCACGATGTCGCGCGTCACGTCGTGGCGGGTCGGAGGCGCGATGGCCCGGATCACCTTGACCTTCTCGTCACGCAGCGCATCGGCATCGAAGGAGGCCGGCGGCTCCATGGCCACCAGCGCGAGCAGCTGCATCAGGTGGTTCTGGAGGAAGTCCCGTGACGCGCCCGTCTCCTCGTAGAACGCGCCCCGGCCCTCGACGCCGATCGACTCGGCAACGGTGATCTGCACGTGGTCGACGTAGCGCCGGTTCCAGAGCGGCTCCCAGATGCCGTTCCCAAAGCGGAAGACCAGCAGGTTGCGGACGGTCTCCTTGCCGAGGTAGTGGTCGATCCGGTAGACCTGCTTCTCCCGGAAGACCTTCAGGACCTCGCGGTTGAGCCGAATGGCCGACTCCAGGTCGCGACCGAAGGGCTTCTCGATGATCACCCGCCGCCAGCCGCCGCCATGGACCTCGTGGTCGAGCCCGACGCGCCCGAGCTGGCTGATGATCTCGGGGAAATCGGTCGCGTGGGTCGCCAGGTAGAAGAGTGCGTTGCCGCGTGTGCCCTGCTCGCGCTCGACCCGCTGCAGGCGCTGGACGAGGCGATCGAACGATGCGGGGTCGGAGAAGTCGCCCTGGTGGTAGGTCAGCCGCTCGGCGAAGCCCGCCCACGCCTCCTCGTCGACCGGGAGCGTTCGCGAATACTTGTCGAGGGAGGCCCTGATGTCGGATCGGAACGTGTCGTCGGTGTACGGGCGGCGTCCGACTGCGACCAGTGCGTACTCGTGCGGGAGCAGGTTCGTGCGCCACAGCTGGTAGAGGGCCGGGATGACCTTGCGGTGCGCGAGGTCGCCGGTTCCCCCGAAGAGCACGAACGCGAATGGCTCGGGCATGCGTTCCAGCCGAAGGCCTTCGCGCAGCGGGTTTTCGACCGGGCGCGTGACCGCCCGCCGTTTCCCCTCGTGAGCGAGCCGGAGGTCGCGCATCGTGCGCGGCTGTTCCTTGCCCGGCCGGGAGGGGGCACCGACGGGCGCCTCGGGTGCTGGGGGTCCCTTGCGGGTCGGCTCTTTGGTGACCGTCACTCGCTGGTCACCGCATCACTCGGTTTTGACGGCGTGGCCGCCGAACTCGTTGCGGAGGGCGGCCAGGACCTTGGCGCCGTAGGAGTCCTCCTGGCGTGAGCGGAGGCGCGTCAGGAGCGCCAACGTGATGGCCGGCGCCGGCACGTTCAGGTCGATCGCCTCCTGGACGGTCCAGCGGCCCTCGCCGGAATCCTCGACCCATCCCCGGAGGTGGGTGAGATCCTGGTCCGACTCGAAGGCGCGCTCGGCCAGCTCCAGTAACCACGACCGAACGACCGAGCCGTGGTTCCAGAGCTTCGAGATGCCCCCCAGATCCAGCTCGTACTCGGAAGCGTGCAGGATCTCGAAGCCCTCCGCGTAGGACTGCATCATCCCGTACTCGATGCCGTTGTGGACCATCTTCACGTAGTGGCCAGCGCCCGCCGCGCCGACGTGCAGGTAGCCGTCGGGCGGAGCGAGCGACCGGAAGATGGGCTCGAGCGGCCGCACCGCATCGGCGTCGCCACCGACCATCAGGCAGAAGCCGTTGGCGAGGCCCCAGATGCCGCCGCTCACGCCCGCATCGATGAACTTCAGGCCCTTTTCGGCGACCTTGTCGTGTCGTCGTCTCGAGTCGTGGAAGTTCGAGTTCCCGCCGTCGATGATGGTGTCGCCCGGCTCCAGGAGCTCCATCAGCTCGTCGATCTGGGCCTCGGTCGCGTCGCCCGCCGGCACCATGATCCAGACAGCGCGCGGCTTCTCGAGCTTCCCGACCAGCTCCTGGAGCGAGTACGAGCCCTCGGCCCCCTCGCCCTCGATCTCCTTCGTCTTCTCCGCGGTGCGGTTGTAGGCCACGATGTCGTGGCCGTCCCGGATGAGCCGCCGAACCATGTTGGCGCCCATCCGGCCGAGGCCGATGAACCCGATGCGCATCGAGGTGGAACCTCCCTGCGGGCCTGATGCGCGCTGCTCTGCGACCGTGCTCACGTTCATCCCTCCCAGTTCAGCGGCCCGGCGCCGACGGGAGCGCGCGTTCAAGTGCGCGCTCGAGCGCGGCCAGGCCAGCGTCGACGTCCGACCCCAGGTGGACGCGAAGGATCGGCAGGTCGTGCGCCTCGATCGTCTGGAAGTCCCCTGCCGCCTGGGCGTCGATGAGCTCGCCAAAGGTATACGGCCAGCCGGGAATCGGCCGGTCGTTCGGGTGGTCGGCAGTCAGCTGAAGGAACCATCCGATCGGCGCACCGCCCTTGTGCAGTTGTCCGGTGGAATGCAGGAAGCGCGGTCCGTAGCCCACGGTCGTCGCGCGCTGGGTGCGGGCACGCAGCAGCGTGCGGATGTGCGTCAGGGCCGCGTCTCGCGACCCCGACGGGGCGATGAAGGCCTGGAGGGCGAGGTAGGCGTTCGGCTTCATCCGCTCGATGTGGCGTTGCAGCTCTCCGATGACGCTGTCGCGGGACTTCGAGAGTCGCAGCGGCGCGTCTCCGATCAGCGTCAGGCCGTCGCCGGACGCCAGGGCATTGACCGATTCGGGAGCCGGAACCTCGGGGCCGTCGCCGAGGATCTCGGCCGCCGCACCTTCGCTCTGCCCACGACGGCCCCGCTGGGCGAGGAGCCGGCGGGTGTTCTCCTTGGCTTCCTCGACGTTCGGTTGATCGAACGGGTCGATCCCGAGGACCGCCCCCGCGATTGCCGTGGCGACCTCCCAGCGGACGAACTCGCCGCCGATGTCGATGGGGTCGGGCAGGTGGATCCGGATGACCGGATGACCGGCCTCCTCGAGCTGACGCAGAAGTGTTCCGGCGTCGTGCTCTTCGCTCGACGGGCCGGCCGAGCCCTCGAGGGTCAGGCGGACGAACACGCGATCGGGTCCGTAGACCTCGGGTGGGCCAAGCGGCTCGCCGTCGACCGGCACGATTCCCGCACCGTGCTTGCCCGTGCTCTCGGCGATGAGCTGCTCGGCCCATGCGCCGAAGCTTTCGATCTCCGGATCGGGCACGAAGGTGAGCTTGTCGCGCCCGCCCCGCGCCAGGGAACCCATCGCCAGGCCCAGCGAGACTCCCGGATTGTCCAGCGGCTCCGGCTCCCGGCAGCGGCCCAGCATCGCGTCGCCAGACGCAAGAAGCGCATCGAGGTCGAGGCCGATCAGCGAGGCCGGGACGAGGCCGACGTAGGTGAGCGCCGAATATCGACCGCCGATGTCGGGCGGGTTCAGGAACACCCCACGGAGATCGTCGTGGTGGGGAATGGCCGCCACGCTCTTGCCGGGATCAGTGATCGCCACCGTGAGCTCGCCCGGATGCTCCCACCGCCGGGCGTTCCGAGCCCGGAGTGCCTTCTCGATCCTGTCCCAGGCGTCCGCCTGAAATGCGAGCGGCTCCGTGGTGGTTCCCGACTTCGAGGCGACGATGAACAGGGTCGCCAGCGGATCCAGGTCGTCGACGGTCGAAGCCACCGCCTCCGGGTCGGTCGAGTCGAGGACGCGCAGGCCGAGCCAGCCCTCACCAGCGCCGAACGTCCGGTGCAGGACGTCCGGCGCCAGGCTGCTTCCGCCCATGCCGGCGACGATCGCGTTCGTGAACCCGGCGTCCCGGAGGCCGTCGCCGAAGCCTTCAAGGCCGGCGATTTCCTTGGTGAAGTGCTCGGGCGCATCGAGCCAGCCCAGGCGTTGGGCAATCGCGGCCTGCACGTGGGGGTCATTCGACCAGAGGGTGGTGTCGCGATCCATCAGCCGCTCCGCCCAGCGCTCGTCGCGTGCCCGCGCGACGGCGGACTCGAATGCCGCCTGGGCTTCCGGGCTGCCGAAAGACAGGTTCGGGACGGCTTCCGCCGCCGCTGCCGGATCGCTCATCGAAACGCCTCGTTCTGACGTGCTACAGATCGGGTTCCCGTGTTAGGGATCGGGTTCCGCGTGCAACAGATCGGGTTCCGCGTGCAACAGATCGGGTTCC
>DASXSA010000254.1:0-9178 GCA_036506235.1 Candidatus Limnocylindrales bacterium
GGGTTGGCCAGATAGACGGAGAGCCAGCGGCCAGGTGCGCCTTCGAAGCGATCCGCCAGGTGCACGGTCTTCCCGTAGGCCGAGATCGTCTGGGCAAGGCGATCCTCGGCCGGTCCGGCGCATGCCGCCCCGATGGCCTCCTTGAACAGCGAATCGCACAAGACCGTCAGCGAGTCGACGCCGCCCATCGCGTCGATGAGTGCCGGGTGCACGTTACTGCCGAGGCGCCGAAGCGGGAACGCGTAGGCCTCCGCGGACTTGAATGCGGGCAGGCTCGCGATGAGGCCGACGCGGTCCCCGTCGGTCCCGACAACGCGTTCCGCTGCGCGCAGGGCGGCCGGGTACCCACCATCTGCGGCGACTTCAGGCGGCTGATGCAGCGCGTTCCAGGCCAGGAGGGCGCCGACCAGCACGACCGCGGTGGCCGGCCCGATGAGCACCGCTGCGGCCGAGGTCGAGGTCGTCCCGCGGGTCGCGGGCGTTCGCAACCTCCACAGGGCAGCGGCCCCCATGCCGACGACGATCGCCACGATCGGGTCGAGGAACGCGTGGTAGTGGTCGACCGGCAGGCCCGGCACGACGGTCGCCAGCCCCGCGGTCCCGAGGCCCAGCGCGAGCGCGCTCCACGCAAGCGTCGCGCCAAGCCAACGAATGGCTGTCCGCTCGTCGCCCGTCGCCGAGCGCCCGCGAAGGACGACGATCGCGACGACCACGGCCGTTATCAACAGCGCTGCCACCGGCGCGTCCGTCACGAGCCCGACCAGGGGCCAGGCGACCACGCGCAGGCCCGCGAACAGCACTCGGCTGAGCGGGTCGAGGGCCACCGGTGAGCCTCCCGAACGCAGGAAGGCGAGCGCGCGCTGCGTTTCGGTGAAGCCAGTCGTCAGCTCATTGGCGATCAGCGGGGTGTACGAGAGCACGATCAGGCCGAGACCTGCGAGGCCTACGCGGAGCACCGCTGTCCGCCGTCCCGGTCGTCGGGCGTCCGCGACGAGCAGTGCCGCGAGCGGCGGCAGCATCACGATCCCGAGGACGTGACACTGCATCGTGACCGCCAGCCCGACGGCGGCGACGAGCCACCATGCCGCCCGGCGTGTCGTCCACGCCCGCCAGGCGCCCGCCACGGCGATCGCAGAAGAGAGCGCGATGAGGTTCGGGTTCCAGATGAAGGTCGAGCCTTCGACGGCTGCCGCTGAGACCGCGAGCACGAGCCCGGCCACGAAGCCGGCGACCGGCCCGGCCATCGAGCGGGCCACCCACCACGTCACGGCGACTGCCGCGATGCCCGACAGCGCGATCTCGCCGACGACCCAGGTGGGGTCGCCGCCGCCGAGCCACGCGGCCGGTGCCAGCAGGTAGTAGTAGAGCGCACCGTGGTGGAAGTCGCCAATGGAGGTCGGCGGCCCCAGGAGCGGCCACACGCCATCCTGAACGAAACGGACCAGCACGAGCATGTCGTGGCCCTGGTCGGCATCCCAGCTGCCTCTGGTCGGCAGGTCGTGCAGGCGCAGGACCGCGGCGAGCCCGACAATGCCCAGTAATCCCAGGATTTCCAGCCCGGGAAGGCGCCGGGCCTCTCTCGATGAAGTCACACGCGCCGGCTCGAGCTTGCCTTCGACCTTTTGCTGGGCGCCCCGGCTGGTTTCCTGCCGGCCGCGGATGTTCGCCTCGGTGACCTGCTCGGCCTGGTCGCTCGATCGGTGCCGCCGGGCGGTGCGATTCGCCCGCGCTCGCGGCGCAGCAGGAACGCCTCGGGCGGCAGCTCGGGCAGGGGTCGTCCCACGGCGATGTCGATCGCCCGCCGGAGGTTGATCGCGTCGTAGCCGGCCTCCATGCCGGGCGTCTCGAGGATGTACACCGCGTGAGCGAGGCGCGGATGGCAGAGCAACGTTCGCAGACCTTCGGAGCCGATCTGGCCGGCGCCGACGTGCTCGTGGCGGTCGGTCCGCGAGCCAAGCTCCGACTTGGTGTCGTTCAGGTGGATCATGACCAGCCGATCGAGCCCGATCAGGCGGTCGAACGTCGTCAGCAGCTCGTCGACGACCCCGGGTCGCCTCAGGTCATATCCGGCGCCCCACAGGTGAGCGGCGTCGAAGCAGAAGGCGACCCGATCAACGTCGACGCCGCGCGCACCGATAGCCTCAAAGATGATCGCCAGTTCCTCGGCCGTTGTCCCGATCCCGAACCCGCCGCCCGCGGAGTTCTCGAGCACGATTCGTGGGGCATCCGGCCCACGTCGGGATTCGGCCAGTGTGCGGGCCACGGCCTCTGCGATCCGCTCCGCGCCCGCCGGGATGCCCGCTCCGCGGTGCGACCCCGCGTGCACGTTCACGAAGCGCGCTCCGTAGGCCTCGGCGGCCGCCATTTCCGCGGTCAGGACCGAGACGGAGCGCTCGAAGAAGTCCTTCTCCGGCCCTGCGAGGTTGATCAGGTACGCGGCGTGGATGGCGAGCGGCGAGATGTCGTACTCGGCCAACCGGGAACGGAAATCGACGAGCTCCCGAGGCGGATCGTTCCGCCGCCGCCAGGCGGTGGGATTGTCGGCAAAGACCTGGAGAGCCGACGCCCCGATGGCATGGGCCCGTTCGGCGGCCTTGACCATGCCGTTGCCGAGCGGCAGGTGGGCACCCAGCCGGCGGCCATCGGGAAGCATGGCGGCCATGCTAGCGCAGGGATCGATGATTTGACAGTCATCAAATCGTCCATCACCATTTCCCGGTGGATCACGACCTCCTCGTCACGCTGAAGGCCCTGTCCGATGCCTCACGGCTTCGGATCGTCGGCCTGCTCGCTGCGCGGCCATACGCGGTCGAAGAGCTGGCCGAAAACCTGGGGTTGGCTCCG
The DNA here is from genome assembly GCA_036506235.1 of Candidatus Limnocylindrales bacterium. Lineage (GTDB taxonomy): Bacteria > Chloroflexota > Limnocylindria > Limnocylindrales > CSP1-4 > CF-16. Next base: position 2,845 of record DASXSA010000254.1, read on the forward strand.
GGCACGGTCGTCCACCATCTCAAGCGGCTGTCGGCGGCTGGGCTGGTCGAATCGCGCCCACGGCGGCCCTACGTCGAGTACTCGCTGAAGCTCGATCGCCTCCATGCCGTGGGCCGGATGCTCGACGAAATGGAGCGTGGGTCCGAGGAGGAGGCCGTCCTGCCGGGCCCGTCCGGCGAGCCGTTGCCGGCGTTCGAAGCCAAGGTCCTGCGCAGCTTCTTCGAGGGCGGCCGCCTCACCTCCATCCCGGCCCAGGAGAAGAAGCGACTCGTGGTGCTCGTCTACCTGCGCGATCGGGCGTTCGACGAGGACCGGACGTACCCGGAGAAGGAGGTCAACCAGCGCCTGGGCGTGTTCCACCCCGACGTGGCGTCGCTGCGGCGCTACATGGTCGATTACGGGCTCGTGACCCGCGAGTCAGGTCAGTACCGTCGGCCGCCAAATCCAGAGGCCCGGCTCGCCTAGCGGGCGCCCGCCTTCGCGCGGTTGACGCGGCGCAAGCTCTCGCGCCCATCGCCGACGGATTCGAGCGTGTACTCGCCCCCGACGATCGGCTCGATCAGGCCGTAATTGCCGTCCTGGCGCCGGTAGAGCACGTTGATCCGCTCGTCCTCGGCGTTCACGAAGATGAAGAAGCTATGGCCGAGCTCCTCCATCTGGGCCACCGCGTCCTCCTCGAACATCGGCTCGATCGCGAAGCGTTTCGTTTTGACGACCCGTCGCTCGCGCGTCGGCTCCGCGGTTCCGTCCGCGATCCGCCGCAGGATCTGTTTCTCGGCCTCCGGGCGGGCACGCAGGCGCGGTTTGCGCTTGAAGTCGACCGCCTGGCGTTCGACCTTGTCCACGACGGTATCGACGCCTGCCTCGTGCGTCAGGGCAGCGGCGTGGCTGCGCAGCGTCTGCCCGTCGATGACGAGCGTGACCTGCACGATCTGCGAGTCGGCGGCGCTTCGGTGGTGCTCGACCCATAGCTCGACGATGGCGTCGCTGCGATCGTCGAGCAGCCGCTCCAGCCGTTTGAAGCGCCGTTCGGCGTAGCGGCGCGTGCGTTCGGGAACCTCGAAGTTCTTCCCCTTGACGATGGTCCTCACGGATGACCTCCGCGATGCTGCCGGCACGCGCTCGCCAGAGATCGGGGTCTCGAGGCGCGGATCGATGGGCGTCGAGACCGGGACGAGGCACGCACCAGGCTGGGTGTTGGGCCCGTCACCGCCCGAGTATAGACCTGGGTAACAGGGCGGCCGAATCGGTCATCGCTCGCGGGCGACGGTGATCGCGGAGACGCCCACCGCGCCGGCCTCGATCAGCACCGCGGCGCAGGCAGCGAGCGTCGCGCCCGTCGTCACCACGTCGTCGACGAGGAGGATCCAGCGGTTTTCAAGGCTGGGGCGTCCTTGTCTCGCCGCGGAAAGGCTCGGGCGTGGAGGTCCGACCGCTGCGAGCGCAAAGGCGTCGTGGACGTTTGCCGCGCGGTCGCCTCGCCCGAGCTCGAACTGCGCCCGGGTGGCTCGCGTTCGTTGCAGGAGGCTGAGGTGCGGCAGGCCAAGGTCGACTGCGGCCGCGCGCGCCAGCAGCTCGGCCTGGTCGTAGCCTCGTTGCCGCTCGCGGTCGCGGTGCACGGGAACGTGGCAAACGATTTCGGTGCCGAGACCCACCGCACGCCACCGCTGCGCGATGGCCGCGCCGAGCGGCTGCGCCAGCCGCTGCTCGTTGGCATATTTCAGCTGGTGGAGCGCGCGGCGCACGGTTCCCACGAACGGCGCGCACCACTCAAGCTGAAGCAGGGGAACAGGGGTCTCCGAAGGCAGACCGATCGGCGTTCCGGCGGGGACAGTTCGGCGGGCCTCCAGAGCCGGCCAGCAGTTGGCACAGATCGGCGGCCCTTCGCGACCGCAGCCCGGACAGGCAGCAGGAAAGGCGGCATCGAGGAGTCGCCGGCCGATCCCCTGGACTTGGACTGTCACCGCCCGATGCTCGCAGGCGCCCGTTTACCTGCGGTTGCAGGTGCCTTGCCCGCGCCTTGCCTCGCAACTGCAAGCGAAGGGGCATGCGGCACGATCGGTAGGTGGATGACCTGAAGGTTGGCGCAATCCTCCGAGCAGTCCGCATCAAGGCCCGGCTCCGGCAGATCGACGTCGCCAAACTCGCAGGCGTCAGCCAATCCCAGGTATCAGATCTGGAGCGCGGAGACCTCCGCGGGATGACGATCGGGACCGCCAGGGACATCGCTGCTGCCGTCGGCGTTCGGGTCGAGCTGCTGCCCCGCTGGCGCGCAGGTGAGTTCGATCGGCTCCTGGACCGCGATCATGCGGCACTCGCGGAGATCGTGGTGACGCTCCTGCGCTCCGACCGCTTCGAGGTGTTGGTGGAGTACGGGTTCAACCATTTCGGCGAGCGCGGGTCCGTTGACGTCATCGGTTGGCACGCCACCACTCGCACCCTGGTCGTCATCGAGCTCAAGTCACGGATCGTCGACATCCAGAACCTGCTCTCGACGATGGATCGGAAGGCTCGGCTCGTTCCTCCTCTCCTGGCCCGGGATGCGGCTGGAGAGCAGCCCATATCGGACGCTTGCTGGTCCTACCAGCGAATACCGCCAGCCGGTCCGCCATCGGAGCACACCGCGCGACCTTCGAAGTCAGCTTTCCCGCCCGAGGCCGCGCGATCCGTGACTGGCTTCGATCCCCGTCAGGCGACGTTGCTGGCATCCTCTTTGTCCGCAATATCGCCCGTGGCGACGCTAAGCGCAGATTCGGTCCAACCCAACGCGTCCGGCCGCCGCGCACTCGGAAAATGGCCCCTGCCTGAGCTCAGGCGGAGCGTGAAGGTCGCCCTCGCTGACTGAGCGTCGCTCGAATGGCCTCTCGCGGGTGCGTAGCATCGCTGGTGGCGATGTTGCGGACCTCCCGCCCGGAAAGGGCCGCCGGCTCCGGCTACGGCGCCGGCCCCGGCTAGGCCATCGGCCCGCGCTTCGGCCGCCCGGCCCCGGCTAGGCCGCCCGGCCCCGGCTCGGCCGCCCGGCCCCGGCTAGGCCGCCCAGCCCCGGCTAGGCCGCGGGCCCCGGCTAGGCCGCGGACTCGAGGCGGACCTGGTCGCCGAGGGCCGTCGACGAGCCATCGATGGCTCCGACGGGAAGCTCCAGCACCCCGTGGGCGCCGCGCACGTACCAGACGACCCCGGTCCAGGGCGGCAATGCGCGCCGGACGCCGACAACGGGACGCGAGCCGTCAGCGGAGGGGTTGCCAAGGAACACGCAATCGATCGGGAAGCGCATGAACATCATGTGGATCCCGTTGCTGCCGGGGAGCCAGAGGGCGTTGCCGGGAGGCAGGGAATCGCGGCCCATGAGGCCTCGGAAGCGGGCCCACAGCGAAGCCCCCTCCTCGACGTCGTGGGCGAGAAGAGAGCCTCGCGTGGTGTTACGGGCAGAGAGCGTCATGGAAGCGGCGAACGATTTCAGGACGGAACCAGGGACGTCGGGCACCGGGTTCGGACCCGCGGACCGGACCGCTGTGCCGAGGCCGAGCGTTAGGTGGCCCGCCGGACGCCAACCGGGGCACCGGACGCGAAGCGGCGGACCGGACGCGAAGCGGCGGACCGGTCGCGAAGCGGCGGACCGCTACCCCAGGTTCTGCATGATCAGGATCACCGCCGGTCCGAGGATGACGATGAACAGCGACGGGAAGATGCACCCGACAAGCGGGAACAGCATCTTGATCGGCGCCTTGGCCGCCATTTCCTCGGCGCGCTGCCGGCGCTCGATGCGGAGCTGCTCGGACTGAACCTGCAGCACCTTCGAGATCGAGACGCCGAGCTGCTCGGCCTGGATGATCGCGCCGATGAAGTTCGTGAGCGGCACGACCTCGGTCCGCGGAATGATGTCGCGCAGGGCCTCGCGGCGCGCCTTGCCGACGCGAACCTCGGCCAGCGCACGGCGGAATTCCTCCGTCAGGGGGCCCTTGAGCTTCTCGACGACCTTGCCGAGGGCCGCGTCGAAGCCGAGACCGGCGCGCACGGAGATCGTCAGCAAGTCGAGGGCATCCGGGATCATCAGGAGGATCGCCTTCTGCCGCTTGCGGACGCGTCCGCCGAGCCAGAACTCCGGCGCGATATAGCCGATGCCCAAGCCGACGCCGGCAAGCAGGATGCCGGTGCCCGGCGAGCCGAGAAGGATGCCCATCAGCAGGAAGAAGATCGCCGCGAAGACGATCGCGGACACGGCCTTGATGCCGAGCCAGTCGGCAACCCGAAGGTCGCCGGGATTACCGGCCAGCGCCAGCCGCTTCTGCGTGCGCTCGGCGAACGATGCCGACGTGACGCGTGCGACCGAACCCGACAGGCGGGAAGCAAGCGGGCGCAGGGTGCGCTCGAGGAACGGCTGCTGGAGCTCGAGCTCTTCCAGGTTGCGGGCCTGCATCGACCCGAGCTGAGTGAGGCGAGCCTGGACGGGGTCGACCGGCGCGGTGCCGGCCAGGCCGAGGAAGAGGAGCAGGACGGCGCCGGCGGCGGCCGCGGCGACGATGAGAGGCAGAATCGGCATCGCTCTAGACCTCGATGTCCACGATGCGCCGGATGAGCATGAACCCGACGAACATCATGAATCCGCCGAAGAACAGGATGATCACGCCGGCCGGCAGCCCGAGGAGCTCAGGCGGCTTCTCGAACATCGGCTTCAGGAAGTTAGGCGCCGCGACGAACAGGAACATGACGAGCCCGATCGGCAGGAAGCCCACGACGTAGCCCGACATTCGCTGCTGTGCCGTCAGCGTCTTGATCTCGCCCTTGATCCGGACGCGCTCACGGATCGTGAACGCGATCGAGTCGAGGATCTCGGCGAGGTTGCCGCCGACGGTGTGCTGGATCGAGATGGCGGTCGCCATCAGCTCGAGGTCATCGGACTTCACGCGCCGGACCATGTTCTCGAGGGCCGTCTCGAACGGCAGGCCGAGGTTGACCTCGCGGATGACGCGGGCGAACTCGGTCGAGATCGGCGGTCGCGATTCGCGCACGACCATCTCGATCGCCTGCAGGAACGAAGAGCCCGCGCGCAACGCGTTGGCGATGAGCGTGATCGTGTCCGGCAGCAGCTTGTTGAAGGCGTTGAGACGGCCGTTCTTGCGGCGTCCCAGCCAGAAGCGCGGAAGGAAGAAGCCGATCAGGGCGCCCACGAGCAGTGCGATCGGCGAACCGAGACCGCGCATGACGATCTGGAGGAGGAAGAAGAGGACCGGGATGCCCACGATCGCTCCGGCCCAGATGAGCAAGTACTCGCTGACTTTGAGCTTGAGGTCCGCTCGGGCGAGCTCCCGGGACAGGTTCGCGCCGAAGTCGCGCTGCTCGACGGCCTTGTTCAGCTGTGCAAGGGCGGCGCTCTGCGCGATCAGGTCCGAGATCGGACCCTGACCGGTGGACTTTTGGGTCTCCTGCTTGCCGGAGGCGTAGCGCTCCAGCCGGCTGCTGATCCCCGAGCCGCTCCCCGACGTCGCGATGCCAATCGCGAGCACGATGATCGCGAGCGCGGCGACCGCGGCAACGCCAATGGCCATGTTCACGGAGTGTCTCCTCCTCTCCGCGACCTAATACGAGAACCCGAAGAGGCCGGCAGGCAGGTGGATGCCCATGACCTCGAACTTCTCGACGAACTTCGGCCGGATGCCGGTCGGCTTGAGCCGGCCCTGAATCTTGCCCTCGACGACGCCCGTCTGCTCGAACACGAAGACGTCCTGCATGACGATCACGTCGCCTTCCATGCCCTGGACCTCGGTGATGTTCGTGATCCGACGGGATCCGTCCTTCAGGCGGGCCTGGTGGACGATCAGGTCGACGGCCGAGGCCACCTGCTCGCGGATGGCCCGCAGTGGCAGGTCCACGCCCGCCATCAGCACCATCGTCTCGAGTCGGCTCAGCATATCGCGCGGGCTGTTTGCGTGGCCTGTGGACATCGAACCGTCGTGGCCGGTGTTCATGGCCTGCAGCATGTCCAGCGCTTCGCCCGAGCGGCACTCCCCGACGATGATTCGATCAGGGCGCATACGGAGGGCGTTACGCACGAGCTCCCGGATCGGGATGGCGCCCTTGCCTTCGATGTTCGGCGGGCGCGACTCCAGGGTCACGACGTGTTCCTGGCGGAGCTGCAGCTCGGCCGCGTCCTCGATCGTCACGATGCGCTCGTCGTTCGGGATGAAGGACGACTGCACGTTCAGCGTGGTGGTCTTGCCCGAGCCGGGACCGCCCGACACGAAGATGTTCAGGCGTGCTTCGACGCATGCTTTGAGGAAGTCGAACATTTCGGGCGTCGCGGTGCCGAACCGGATCAGGTCGTCGACCGTGAACG
>DASXSA010000255.1:0-4701 GCA_036506235.1 Candidatus Limnocylindrales bacterium
ACACGGCAGGGGGTCGTGAGCAATCTCGGTAATCCGAAGATGGCTGTCTTCTTCTCGAGCCTGCTGCCCCAGTTCGTCACTCCCGGGTCGCCGGCGTTCCTGGCAATGCTCGGGCTCGGCGTCGTGTTTGCCTTGATGACGCTCGGCTGGTTGTCGATCTATGCGCTCGTGGTCGACCGATTTGGCGACGTTCTCCGCCGTCAGCGGGTCCGCCGAGCGATCGACGCCGCAGTCGGCGCCGTCCTCGTCGTGTTCGGCGCTCGCCTGGCGACCGAAACGAAATGAGCCGAGCCCACTGGGCCTGATTCATGCAAGCAGAACGGCGCCCGGTCCTGGGGGAAAACCGGGCGCCGCTCCTGGATCCGCGAACGGCGCCCGGTCCTGGGGGAAAACCGGGCGCCGCCCGAGAGGAGAAGATCGATCCTCTGGTCGGCTCGAACCTCTAGCTCGGCCGATAGAAGTCCTCGACGAGTCGCGTGCGACTGCCATAGCGCCACACGCCCACGCCGAGGTAGCGGTAATAGCGGTTTTTCATGTTCTTCCAGTGGCCGCCGTTCGTCGACTTCTCAGCCTGCATCCGGCGATGCGACGCCAACACCGACGACTTGGCGCTGGCATAGCCGTCGCCGCAGCCGATGTTCTCGCCCCACGTCCAGCTGGTGTAGCCGGCGCGGCGCAGGCGATAGCCCGGGTCGTGATCGTAGAAGTGACTGCAGACCCCGCGCGTCGCGAGCAACTTGGCATATGGCCGCGAAACGCGGTTCGAGATGCCCGTGCTGTAGTACAGCGGTCGCACGTAGGAGCTGTAATGGCCGCTCCCGTACCCGCGGCAGGACCCGCTCGATAGCACCCAGCCGCCCGTCCGGGTGCAATTGACGAGGAAGAGTGCGTACTTCTCGACGCTCAACCAGGGCGCGGAATAAGTGACTGTCGTCGCGCTCGTCGTGGTCGGCGTGGACTCGATCGTGGCCGAGGCCGATTTCACCTGGGGGCCGGCGGCACTGGCACCGGGTGCGAGGCTGAGGACCGCTGCGCCCGCGACGATCGAAGCGAGGGCAATGCGGCGGTGATAAGACGCCCTCTGGGCGCCGCTTGGCGAACCGAGCAAAACTCGTGCCTCCTCTCTGCCAGAACACCGTGTATGCCACGGCGACGGAGATATGAGCCACGGCAGGCGACGACGGACGCCAAGAGGCGCTGAGGTTTCACGAGAGGACCGTTGGGGGCTGCGACGCGGGGGTTCCGGCCGAGTGAGCGACCGGTGGGGGGACCCGAGCGTGGGTCTCGACTAGCCTGCCGGGGGGCCTGATGGGGGGTTGTCGAGCCTTCTCAGCGAAACCTGTGGCGCCCAGTATCGCGTGTTACTCAAGCGATTGCCTCCCCCGTTGGTACCGGTGGTGCCCCCGTGCACCGGGTTTTGCGAGGACGGTGCAAGGACGTGCAGCGTGGATTTGTGTGATTTGGGCCTTTCGCCCTAGGCCCCACATCTACAGGCGCGCCAGGAAGCGCATCAGCGGTACCGCGGACTGGAACGCCTCGGCAACGAGATCGGGTAGAGCCGGCGAGAGGACGTCGCTGTCGGCCAGGCGCTGGCCGAACGTCACGTCCTTCTGCTTCAGGAGCTCGGCTTCTGGGTGATCGGCCGGGTAGCCAGGCGGGACGCGCTTGAGCTTGTCGCCCGAGATCGCGCCGAAGGTGCGCTTGAAGTCAGGGTCGTCGAGCAGGCCGCGCACTGTCGCCGGGTCGCCGACGACGGCGGCCCGAAACGCCGAGAGCTTGGCCGAACCGGGATGCCACATGCCGCCGCCCACGAACACCTCGCCCGGACCGAAGTGGAAATAGCCGCCGGGGTTCTCGCCCTCGCCGGTGTGCGAACCGTCCCAATCGGCGCCCTCGATCCAGGGAAACGACGCCGAGATGTGCGTCTTGTAGGGCGACTTGTCCTTGCTGAAGCGGACGTCGCGGTAGATCCGAAACGGCGAACGGCCCGGATCCGCGCGGAGCGGGATGGCGCGCTCCTCGAAGCGCACGCCGAGCGCATCGATGAATGCCTCGAGCGGCTCCTTGAGCAGTCGTTCGTACTCGGCCTTGCGCGCCTGGAACCAGTCGCGCCGGTTGTTCTCGGCGAGGTCGACGAGGAACTGGATGGCCTCGGGCTTGAAGCCGCTGAACGTGCTGGTGGCGACGGCCATGTCGGACCCTCCGGGCGCTTTGTGCGTTCGAGAGTCCGAAGTCTAGACCTTGCTGCTTATCGCGCGATCAACCCGGCCCGGGCCGATCCACGGGGCCGTGACACCACGAAAATGCCCGCAGGCGATGCGGCGGGCATTCGGTTCAATGGGGCGAGTCAGTGGGCCTGGGCCTCGGCCTCGCTCTTGGTCAGGTTCAGCTCGACCCGGCCGGTCTCGACCTCTTCGATGGCCGAGCGTGGGATGAGCATCTCCTTGCTGAGGAGACCGCCCTTCTTGACCTTAATCGACTCCTGATCGGTGCCGATGACGGTGCCGAGCTGCTGGCCGTCGCTGGTCCACACGGTCCAGCCGGACTGGATCCCTTCACTATCGATGTACGAGGTCATCTCTCCACCTCCTGGCGTGGGCTCGCCGGCATCGTGCGCGTACGTGCGTTGTGGGCCTGCGCGCCCGATTCGCCCACGGTGATCCTGGTCGATCGGCGCTCGCGGAGGCTCCGGCAGGGATTGCAGCCGCGTTTCGGATGCGTGTCGGGTTGGCGAAAACGGGCTCGCCGACAATCCGCCACCTCTCCGTCGCGCCCACACAATCCCTTCACATCCAGGCGCGAGGATCGATGCCATCGAGTTGATCGGCCGTAAAAGCGCGGTCGAATTGAAAGGAGATCGATCAATCGTGAATGGATCGAACACCGTCCGCGTCGTCGCGGGCATCCTGCTGGCACTCGTCGTGATCGCCATCGGCGTCGGCGCGTACCAGGTCGGCCTGCAGACGGGCGTCGCCCAGTCCGCCGCGAGCAGCGCCGCACCCGCAGTCGTCCCCTACTACTACGGCTGGCACCCGTTCGGGTTCGGCTTCGGTTTCGGACTCTTCGGCTTCCTCGGCACCCTGCTGTTCCTGTTCATCATCTTCGCGCTGATCCGGGCCATCGTGTTCGGCGGGCGCGGCCGCGGCTGGGGCGGACCAGGCCGTTGGGGCGGTTACGACCGCGGCTGGCGGGGCGGTCCGTGGGAAGCGCGGGCGCGCGAGACGTTCGAGGACTGGCACCGTGAGTCGCACCAGGGCGGTGGTCCTGGCGATCGACCCGCAGGTGGTTCGCCCCCGAGCGACAACCCCAATCAGGCGTAGATCCCGGCGAGCCACCCGGCGGGCCACCAGGCATTGGTGGCCCGCCTCGCTGTCTCCGAGGCCGCTCGCGTGCCGGTGTGCCACCTACGATGGAGCCGATGAAGACCATCCTCGTCGTCGACGACGAACCGAAGATCGTCCAGCTGGCGCGCGACTACCTCGAGCACGCCGGTTTCGCCGTCGCGACGGCGGGTGATGGTAAGGAAGCGCTCACGGCCGTTCGGCAACATCGACCCGATCTGGTCGTCCTCGACCTGGGACTGCCCGAGCTCGACGGCCTCGACGTCACCCGGACCATTCGCCGCGACTCGAACCTGCCGATCGTGATGCTCACCGCCCGCGACGACGAGGTCGACAAGCTCCTGGGCCTCGAGCTCGGTGCCGACGATTACCTGACGAAGCCCTTCTCGCCGCGCGAGCTCGTCGCGCGCGTCAGGGCCGTCCTTCGGAGGACTGCCGCGCAGCTCGATAGCGGCGACCTCATTCGCGCCGGCGACGTGACCCTCGATGTACCGCGGATGCGCGCGGAGGTCGGCGGCCGCGCCGTCGAGCTCACGCCGACCGAGTTCCAGCTGTTGGCAACGCTCGCCGAACGGCCCGGTCGGATCTTCACCCGCGGTCAGCTCCTGGACAAGGTGCGCGGCGTGACGTTCGAGTCGTACGAGCGAGCGATCGACACCCACGTCAAGAACCTGCGAAAGAAGATCGAACCCGATCCTCGGCAGCCGCGTTACGTGCTCACGGCGTACGGGGTCGGCTACCGGTTCGCCGACGAGGACGCGTGACGACGCCCGGTGACGGTACGGCAGCCGGCAGAGACGAAGCCGCTGCCGGCCGGACCGCGCCGGATCGACCGCCGTGGTGGCCCGCGGACGAGGCCTTTCCACCGCTCCGACCCGACGGCCGGCCGGACTGGCGCCAGGTCCGCGAGCGCGCGAGCTGGGGCTGGTGGTCGCGGGGTCGTGAGTACGGTTGGGCGCGACGGGGGTACGGGCCGACGGGACCGCCGTGGGCGCGACGTTGGGGTCGCCGTCAACGCGGCTTTGGCTGCCTGTTCGGGGTGTTCTTCCTTCTCGCGGTCGGGTCGGTCGTGCTGCTCGTCACCTCGGTCGTCCTCGGGCTGTTCGGTGTCGCACTCGGCGGCCGCCAGCCCGGACCGCTCCAGGTCGCCGCGTTCGTCGTTCTCGCAGCGTGCATCGGCGGGGCGCTCGTCGCCGGTCGGCTGCTCCAGCGATCCGGACGCGTCCTCGACGAGGTCCTCAGCGCGATAACGCGGCTCGAGGCAGGTGATTACGCGGCCCGGGTTCGGCTGCCCCGGCGAGGGCCGCTGCCGGTAGTCGAGCTCGTCCGCGGCTTCAACACGATGGCCGAACGCCTCGAG
>DASXSA010000256.1:0-11435 GCA_036506235.1 Candidatus Limnocylindrales bacterium
GGGGAGTGGGCAGCCCACCGCGCTGTCGCTGATCGAGCAGTTGCGAGAGCACAGCCCGCGTTTCGTCGCACAGATGACAGCCGTCCCGGCTGTACAGCGTCACGTCGGGCGGGGAGGAGTTCATCGCCGGGCACATGGTACGTGGGCATCGCTCAAGCCTCCGCCGACCGCGCAGTGGCTGAATAAGATCGGTCAGGCTGTACGATCTCTGAACGCGCCCCCGTAGCTCAGTGGACAGAGCGAGGCCGTCCTAAGGCCTGCGTCGGCGGTTCGAGTCCGTCCGGGGGCGCCAGCTCAGATGGAGCGATGCATGCCGACCGTTGATGAGTTCAGCCGTTGGCTGGAACGCTACCGGCAGGCATTCATCGCGTTCGATGCCGAGGCTGCCGCCGAGCTATTCAGCGACAGTGCGACATACCAGGACTCGCCCTACGCGGACGCGGTCGTCGGCCGAGCGGCGATCGCCGCGTACTGGCGAATGGTGGCCGAGCTGATGACCGAGGTCGATCTCGAGTTCGAGGTCGTCGCCGTCAGCGGTGACGTCGGGGTCGCCCATCTGCGCGACGCCCTGACGCGACTGTCGTCGGGAGCTCGAGCCCGATATGACGGAATCTTCGTCGTGCGGTTCGATCGCGACGGACGTTCGGTCGAGTTTCGGGAGTGGTGGGTCCAGGAACCGCCAAGGAGCTGAGCCTGTTCATTCGGCTCGCCTCACAGGTTTTTAGAGATAGCCTTCTAGCTCGGCAGTTAACCCCGCCGCCCGTCCGGAGGCGCCTCCTCAGCGGGCCGGATGTGACATGAAGCCCGTCCGATGGCAAAGCCTGGCGGATCAGCCGCGGGCGGCGTCCCGCAGGCGCTGCTGGGCGATCGCCGCAGCCGCTGCAACCTGGCCGCCCTCCGGAGGGCTCGCCCAGCCGATCGACAACGAGAGCGTCAGCCCGGCGTTCTGCAGCCAGCCGTCGACGACCGAACGGACCCGGTTGATATAGCCGACCGCGTTGTTCTCGTCGGTCTCCACGAGCAGCACTCCGAACCTGCCGCCGCCCAGCGCCGCGATGAGATCGGCCGCCCGCGTTTCGGAGGCCATCTGACGACCAACTTCGGCCACGACCTGATCGGCAACGCCCTGGCCCAGGCGATCGGCCAGACCGTCGAGACGTGAAATCTCGGCGATCACGACCGTGATGGAGCCGCCGAACCGCGCGGCGCGCTCGGATTCCGCCCCGAGCGTCCGCTCCCATGTCTCGAGATCGGCAAGGCTGGCCGGATCCCGTCTCCGTCGTCGATCAACCTGTCGTGGCGCCTCCTGGACGTCGGGTGCTCGATGGGCCAGCTCCCGTGGTGCCGCCGCCGGCGCCGGTGGCTGGACCTGCACCGCGTCACCGCTGATGAACGCCTCGATGGCCGCTGCTGCTCGGGCATCCTCGTCGTCGGCTTCCGGCATGGGCCGCGTTGGCTGCGGCCGCTCGGCTCGCGCGAGTGAACGTGCTCGCCGGCGCCGCACGTTCTGGTACTGGATGACGCCGACGAGCGCCACGTTCGTGAGCACGGCGAGGCCCAGAACGGCGAGGAGCACCTGATCCGGCGGCAAGGTCAGATCGCTCGGCGTTCCGTCGGATCGATCTGCGCTGTCCTGTGGAAGATGTGCCACCACCGCGTCTCGCGGCGAGGCTCCATCTCGTGGAGGTATCCCCGCGCGAGGAGCTCCTCGGCGAGCAATCGATAGTCGAGGGAGGCGCCACTCTCGGGCGCGTAACGCGTAATGGGTTCGTGCGCGTCGGCCGCCTCGGGCAGGCGGATGCTGTCGCGAATCGTTGCCTGGGCGAGCATCTCCCCGTAGATCGTCCCCAGCTGCGCGACGACCTGCCGGCTGTGGATCGTGCGATTCACGCGACAGGCCACGATCATCGGGTCGAACAGCGAGGGATTGAGTGACGACTGGAGACGGCGCATCTCGGCGACCACGGCTCGAACCCCGGGCAAGGCGATCGCGTGTGCCTCCGCGGGAATGATGACTTCACGCGAGCCCATGAGCGCGCCGATCGAGAGATACGACAGCGAAGGCGGGCAGTCGATGATCACGAATGCCCAGTTGTACTTGAGCCGCTGAAGAGCGCGCATGACGGCGACGCCGAGGTCGCCCTTCATCGCTTGCTCGGCGGTGAGCAACCAGTTCGAAGACGCCATGATCTCGAGGCCGGGGACGTCGGTCGGTCGCGCGATCGATTCGGGTTCGCGGGAACCGATGAACGTATCCTCGAGGCGCTTGTGCCGGCCCGGTTCCGCGAGCCATAGCGACGCGCTTGCCTGCGGATCGAGATCGATGAGGAGCGTGCGCATCCCGCGTTCGGCCAGGGCGGCCGCCAACGAAACCGCGGTCGTAGTTTTGCCGCTCCCACCTTTGCGGTTGACGATCGCGATCGTTCGCACCGTGTTCTACCCAGGCGACAGTCTGTGGCGGGCGTCTGCTCTGACGAGCAGCGGCAGACGTCCTTCCCCTTAACGGCTCCGCAGGCTACACCAGCGCACAAGAGCAGCGATAGAGGTTGCAGTGCCGTAGGACGAAGGTCCGGTGCAGCGAAGCGACACGGACATTCATCCGAATCTCAGTTCCTGTGCCGCCGTTCGGCCGCGAGATCGAGGCCGTCGACGGGACCGAGGTCGATGCCGAGCGCGTTGGCGATGGTCGGGGCCCAGTCGGTGATGTGCCCCTGACGATCCTGCAGGGATCGGGCAATTGATGCGATCGCCGGGTGGCCTCCCCCCGCGACGGCAATGGTTCTGGCGGTCGCGGGTCCGCCATGGAACCCCCCGGGTGAGGCGCCTTCAAACGCCCACCCCGGTTGAGCGGCAACGACGGCAAGGCCGCCCCCCGCGGGTGTGACCGCCGCCACTCCCGCGACCGAGCCAATCTCCTCGGCCAGCTCCTCGATCCGGATACCATCGACAGGCTGCACGACGGCTGCGCCACCGTCGGGCACGACGGCGCCGATGAGGCTCCTGAACTCCACCCTGTCGAGGCTCAGCGGGGGAGTGGGCGTCCGCGGTTCCATGTCGTGATCGGAGGCGACCACGACGAGGAGCCGGTCCCAGTCCGGCCGGACGGCGTCGAGAAGCTCACCAAGGAGTGTGTCGGTCGCCGCGGCGGCAGCGACGGTCTCGGGGTCCAGAGGTCCCAGCTCGTGGCCGAGCGTATCGGTCTCGTTGAGGTGAACGAACACGAAGGGCAGGTCACGATCGCCGACAGCGGCGAGGGCGTGGGGCCGAACCTCGGCGTTCACGAGATAGCCATGGGCGTCCAGCACGGCGCCGGGAGCCGGCACGCCGCGCGGTGGCCAGATCTCGGCCGCCCGCTCCGTCGCCAGGACGGAGTGGAGCTTGTGATCGCCGTGGATCGCCGCGGACCTGAGGCCGGCCACGCGGCAGGCATCGAACAGCGTTCGGCCCTGCACGGTTCGAACGTGCGCCCAGGCGCCCGTGCCGGGCGGCGCCACGCTCGTCGTCCGAACGCCGTGATGCTCCGGAAGCAGCCCCGTCAGCAGGGATCCGAAGCCGGGATAAGTGGTCGATGGCAACTCACACCGCGCGCCGCCGCGTGCCATAGCCCCGGCCGCGGCGAGGGCCAGCAAGTTCGGCGTTCGTTCAGGAGAGATGGCGGCGAAGGGAAACCCGTCGAGTCCGATCAGGATGACGCGCGGCGAGGACCGGCTCACCCCCCGATGGGGAAGGCTCGAACGTCCCCCGGCGCGACGCGGACGGAGACCCTGGTGCCCGGCTCGAGCGCCACCGCGCGACGGCTCGGGAGGTCCGCGTAGAAGCGCGCTTGCTGTCCGTCCGAGTCCGCCACGAGATGGAGGCGGCTGGTCGCGCCCAGGAAGATCTTGAACTCGACCGTGGCCGGATGGCCGACTCCGTTCGAGCCGACCTCCACGTCCTCCGGCCGGAAGAAGACCATGGCCCGCGAGGCTCCGGCGGGCGCCGCGACACTGAAAGCGTTTCCGAGGCTGACCTGTCCCTCCCGGACCGGCAGCTCGAGGGCGTTTCGACTGCCGACGAAGGTCGCGCTGAACTGCGTCGCCGGCGTCTCGTACAGGTCAGGCGGCGCGGCGATCTGCTCCACGCGGCCGTGATTCAGGACTGCCACCCGATCCGCGATTGCCATGGCCTCGGACTGGTCGTGGGTCACGTAGATCGCGGTCGTCTTGACGAGTTGCTGAACGCGCCGGATCTCGTCACGGAGCCGCGTGCGCACGAGGGCGTCAAGCGCGGAGAGGGGCTCGTCGAGCAGCAGGACGTCCGGCGCCGGAGCGAGGGCCCGGCCGAGCGCGGATCGCTGTGCCTGCCCGCCCGAGATCTGGTTCGGATAGCGGTCTGCCTGCGGGACCAGGTTGACCAGCTCCAGCATCTCGTCCGTGCGCGCCTTGATCTCGGCGGCCGGCCTGCGCCGGACGGTGAGCGGGAACGCGATGTTCTGGCGGACGGTCATGTTCGGGAACAGCGCGTAGCTCTGGAACACCATACCGATGGGTCGCTCGCGCGTGGGCACGTCGGTCACGTCCCGATCGCCGATGAGGATCCGGCCCTCATCGGGTTGTTCGAGTCCGGCAACGGAGCGAAGGAGCGTGGTCTTGCCGCACCCGGATGGGCCGAGGAGCGCGATCAGCTCGCCAGACTCGATCTCCAGCGAGACTCCGTCGAGCGCCTGGACGTTGCCGAACGACTTGCGAACGTCCTGCAGGCTGACGCCACTAGTCATCGCCTCTCCTTCGCTGCCTGCAGCGCTGATCAGGCACGCTCGGCCTCACCGACTTCGGCCGCGCCCGGAACGAGCCGGACCGTCTGGCTGCGGTTCAGGTACACGATCACCACCGACAGGACGAACAGCAGCGCGAAGGTGATGAACGTGATGACCGCGAGCTGGTTGAACGTCCCCGGTGCGCTGATGTAGCTGCGCAGCGCCTCGGCGCTCCAGATCGGCACCGTGCGGACGCCCCGGCCGACGACCTGCGCCATCGCGAACTCGCCGAAGCTGGTGGCGAATGCCAGGATGGAACCGGTCACCAGTCCGGGCGTGATATTGGGCAGGATCACGCGGCGGATGATCTGGATCGGCGTCGCCCCGCACGCCTCGCCGGCTTCCGACAGGCGCTCGACGCCCGCGGCGGCCATCGCCGCGTCGACCGCCCAGTACACGAACGGGAAGGCAATCGCCGTGTGGCCGAGCATGAGCAGCAGGAACGTGCCCTGCAGAGCGGGGACGACGATGCCCGACAGCTGCAGGATCCCGAACGCGATCACGATGTACGGCAGGCAGAAGGGAATGGCGGCCCCGAGCTCGATGATGGGCCGCAACCGGCGATTTCGAACACGCGCCCAGTAGGCAGCCGGCACGACGAACAGGATGTCGAGGATCGCGGTCCCGGTCGCGAGGACGATGGAGGTCCAGAAGGAGCCGACGAGGTCGGGGTTGCCGAGCGCCTGCGCCCACCAGTCCAGGGTGTACGAATCGGGCAGGATGTTGGCCGTCCAGCGCCCGGCGAAGGTGAAGATGAGGACTGCCACGAGTGGCAGCAGGAAGTAAAGGGCCGCGAGCAGGAAGAACACCTGCGTGGCCAGACGCCGATTGAGACGGCTTCGCGGCCTGTGAATGGCCGGTGCCGCCGCGGCGGTCACAGCCACCGGAGGGCCCGCCGGAGCAGCCGGCGATAGATCACGAGCGAGGCCGTGGCCATCGCCATGAGGAGCACCGCCAGCACCGCGGCGCGGCCCGCGCCGAACACGTCCGTGCCGAGGATGTTGCCGATCTGGAGCGTGATCAGGGCGATCGCGGCGGCGCCCCCTCCTCCGGCGAGGCCGTACGCGATCCCGTAGATCCCGATCGACCAGGTGAAGATCAACAGCCAGCCGCCGGCGATGAACGGGGTCAGAACCGGGATGCCGATCATTCGCCAGAACTGCCAGCGCGTCGCGGACGCGGTCTGTGCCGCCTCCCACCACTCCGCGCGCAGGATCCCCATGGCCGGGATCGTCAGCAGTACGAACAGCGGAACGTTCGTGTACGAGTACGCCGCCGTGAGCCCGATGAACGACGACGGCCGGGGCGGAACGAAACCCAGGCCGGCACCCTGCAGGCCGAGGGTGATCATCCCCTGTGTCCCGAGGACAGCGATGTAGGCGAAGGCCAGGCCGATCCCGCCGAAGTTGGCGGCCACGTTGAGCAGGGCCAGCCATCCCGCGCGGCTCCTTGGGAACATCCGGCTGATCAGCCAGGCCATCGGAGCGCCGATGATCGTTGCGATCGTCGCGCAGGTGACGCCCAGCACGACGCTCGTGACGATGGCTTCCCGGTTGAGCGCCGAGCCCAGGACCCGCGCCCAGAGATCGAGCGTCAGGCCGCTATTACCCGAGAAGCTCTGGACAATGAGCAGAAGCGCGGGCGCGAGTAGCAGCGCGCCGATGATGACGAGAAGGGGCAGCGCCGGAAGCCAGAGCGCGACCCATCGCTGACCGACGGAGCGGCGCGGCCGGGCAGGGGCGGTGATCGTCCCTGCCTCAGCCGGCGCAGTGGTTGCCAAAATGGCTCTCCGGTCCTGGCTGGGGGCGTCAGCCGCCGCCGGCGAGGACCTTGTTGTTCCAGATGTCGGCGACGTCCTCGATCTTCAGCTTGGACAGGTCGATGTTCTTCACGTTGGCGTACTGGTCGTCCGGCAGCCACTTGGTCTTGGCATCGTCGCTCAGTTTCAGATCTCCGGTCACGTAGCGGATCGGGCGCGCGCCGAACTTGGCGAACACCGTCTGGCCCTCGTCGCTCAGGACCCAGTCCATGAACATCTTCGCGAAGTCCATGTGCGCGGTGTCGAACTTGTTGACCATCAGCGCCGACGGCGCGTAGATCGAACCGTCCTTGGGAATGACCACCTGGGCGTTGATGTTCTTTGTCTTGACCTGGTTGGCGAGCGCGATGAGGTTGAAGTCGTACTTGATCTGAATTGGCACTTCACCCTTCTCGAACTCGTCGGCGTTCCCTTCGTGCACGCCCTTGATGTTCGGCAGGAGCTTCTTGGCGAAGTCGATGCCGGGCTGCCAGTTGTCGAGGGTTCCGCCGTGCGCGTAGTTCATCGCGACGAACGCCGTCGTGGCCGTTCCGGAGCTGCCCGGCAGCGGGATGCCGACGAGGCCCTTGTATTCGGGCTTGGCGAGGTCGTCCCACGACGTCGGCACGGCAATGTTCTTGGACTTCAGGAAGTCGACGTTGACCACGTAGCCCGGTACGCCCACGAAGGTTGCGACCCAGCCGCCCGTCGCGCCTTTCAATCCTGCCCCGAGCTTGCTGGCGTTCGGGGGAAGGTAGTCGGGAACCACCCCGGCGGCCTCAGAGGGTCCAGCAAACAGGATGCCGATGTCGGCAAGCGTGGCCTTCGGATTGTTCTTTTCGTCGCTGTAGGCCTTGATCTCCTGCGCCGAAGACATGTCCTCGCCCAGCGACTGGCGATGGTCCTTGGTGTTGCAGTCGAACTGGAAGTTCTTCTGGCAGAACGCGGTGAACGACTCACCATAGTTCGCCCAGCTGTCGGGGATGCCGTAGGTCCCGAAGCTCTGGGCCTGGGTTTTGGCCTTGCCTGTGTCGGGAGCGGACTTCCAGTCTCCGGCTCCTCCTCCGGTACAAGCCCCAACGACAATGAGAGCAGCCGCGCAAAGCGCGAGCGCACGCGACAACCGAAGCCTCAATGGAGTCCCTCCTCGCTCGGACGGTGCACGCCGGCATCGTCATCTCACCGCGCGGCACGATAGACCTCGCCATCGCGGATGTCCATACCGCATGGCGATCGGAGTCTGGCCCTCGGTCATGAACGTGGTGTTCCACCGACGTTAACGGCGCTGTGCTCCCTCCCAACCATTGCGCGGCGTGGTATTGTCCAGTTGTATGGACAAGACGCGCTGCGCCGCGTGATGGTCGCCGCCCCGGTACGCCTCAGCCGCCTGAGCCCGCTGCCCCTCCACTACCAGATCAGCGAGGAGCTGCGGCATGACGTCGTCTCGGGGCGCCTGGCGCCCGGGACGCTTCTGCCTTCCGAGGCCGAGCTCGCGGCGCGATTCGGCGTTGCGCGGGGGACCATTCGCCAGGCATTGGCGACGCTGCGAGCGGATGGCCTCCTGGCGGGCGGTCGCGGGAAGCCGCCGGTCGTGCGTGGGCCCCGGCTGGCGCAACCGTTCAGCGAGCTGCTCAGCTTTTCTGCCTGGGTGACGTCGCTGGGCCGCAACCCCGCCGGGAGGGTGATCGAGTTCGCCCGCCTGCCGGCCGACGTCGAGACGGCAGACGCGCTCGGGGTGCCACGGGGCACCACCGTCTTTCACCTGGTTCGCGTCCGCCTGGCCGATGACGAGCCGCTCATGATCGAGCGAACGACCTTCCCGGCGCGCGTGGGCGAGCTCGTGGCGGGCCTCGAGCTCGATCGCCAATCGATCTATGCCGAGCTGGCCGGGCAGGGGATCGTGTTCGATGCCGCCCGACAGTACGTCGACGCGGTGGCCGCCACGGCGACGGACGCCCGGCTGCTCCACGTGCCCCGCGATAGCCCCCTGTTGCGCGTCCGGCGCCTCTCCTTTTCGCCGAACGGCGAACCACTCGAACGGTCGGAGGACCGCTACGTGTCCGATCGCGTCACGCTGTCGATCGACAACTCAGCCCACCGCCCCACGGTCGGCCGGCAGCTCGTGGCCGGCTGATGCCGCACGCGGACAGCGCCGAAACGGCCCGCCGCTGGGCGACCGAGCGGGCCATCGACCTGTGGGTCCTCTTCGAGGGTGACCTCGATGCGCCCACGCTCGCTGCCCTGTCCCCGTCGCTCGACGACGTGCGGGCGGACGGCGGTCGGCTGGCAGTCGTGGCTCCATCCGGGTGCGAGCCCACCTCGGGCGAGATGACGCTGGCGGACTTCGTCGTCGCAGGCCCTCGGCCACCGGCGCCTTTCGGCCTGTTCACCGCACTCGAGGCCGCGGGCGTCGCCGACGTGCGCAGACTTGGGGTGGTCGGCCGCTCGACGGCTGCGCTGGAGGCAGGGCATCGAGCGGGCGCCGGGGCCATCGTGGGGCTGGCCCGGCCCGGCGAGCTCCCGGCTTCCCGTCAGGCGCTCCTGGACGGGCAACCCGATCTGATCGTGGAGCCGTCGGGCTTGGCGGGGGCGTACCGGAGCCGGTGGAGCTCCGACCGGGCGCACCGCGAACGCGTGCTCCTGAACCCGGGCCCCGCCGTCGTGTCGGATCGGGTCCACCGGGCCATCGCGGGACCGGACCTCTGCCACCGCGAGCCCGAATATGGAGAGCTGTTCGCGAGCGTGCGATCGAAGCTCCTGCGCGTGGCCGAGGTCGAAGACGACTGGGCAGTCGTCCTGCTGGCGGGCAGCGGTACCGCCGCGATGGAGGCCATGACCGGGGCAGCAGTTCGGGCGGGGCGACAGCTCCTCGTCTGCGAGAACGGGATCTATGGCGAGCGTATTGCCACGATCGGGCGCAGGCGCGGGATCGATGTCGTGTCAGTTCGAGCCGACCACACCGAGCCGATCGATCCGGATGCCGTCGGACGCGCGCTCGACGCTCACCCGGGCGTGGATGCGGTGGCGATCATCCACCACGAAACGACGACGGGCCTGCTGAATCCCGTCAACGAGGTCGCTGCCGTGGCCGATCGTCGGGGGGTCCCCGTCCTCGTCGACGCAATCAGCTCATTCGGAGCGGAGGAGTTGCGGCTGGAAGGATCGGGCATCGACTTCGTCGCGGGCACCTCCAACAAGTGCCTGCACGGCCTGCCCGGCGTGGCGTTCCTGCTTGTCTCGCCGCGAGGGCAGGGGAGAGCCGCGCAAGTCCCGCCATCGTCGCTCTATTTCGACGTTCCGAACTATCTCGCCGCCCAGGCGAAGAACTCGGTGCCGTTCACTCCAGCCATTCCGGCGGTCTACGGGTTGGACGCCGCGCTCGACGAGCTGCTCGACGAGGGCCTCGAGCACCGGCGCGAGCGCTACGCAGAGCGGATGGCCTATCTCGATCAGGCGTTCGAGCGCCTGGGCCTTGAGCCGGTGGTTGCGCAGGCATATCGATCGGCGTCGGTTCGCAGTCTCCCGCTCCCGGCCGGCCTGACCTACGAGGCCCTCCACGATGCTGTGAAGGCCGACGGCTTCGTCATCTACGCCGGCCTGGGTCAGGCCGCTGCCACGAATTTTCGCGTGTGTGCCCTCGGCAACCTGGAGGTCCGCGCGCTGGCAGGGTTCATTGAATCGCTGGAGCGGGCGCTCGAGCCGACAAGCGTCGCTGCCACCATTCCATGAGGAGATTGCTCGATGGTTGTCGCCACCTCGCCTGACCGAACGCAGACGGACGCCGGGGCGGCGTTACCGCGCTACACGCGAGGCGCGCCGTCGGCGAACTTCACCTATCACCGCGAGTACCGCGGCCCGATCCAGGCGGTCATCCTCGATTGGGCTGGAACCACGCAGGACCATGGCGTCTTCGCACCGGCTGTCGTCTTCGTCGAGGTGTTCCGCAAGTGGGGCGTCGAAATCTCGATGGAAGAGGCCCGCGCCCCGATGGGCCTCTTCAAGCTCGATCACATCCGGGCCATCACGAAGATGCCTGCCGTCGCGACGCGGTGGCGCGAACTCAAGGGTCGCGAGGTCACGGAGGACGACGTACAGGGCATGTTCGCCGACTTCCAGCCGATGCAGATCGCTGCGATGGCACGCTACGCGCAGCTGATCCCGGGCACTGTCGAGGCGGTCACCGAGATGAAGCGGCGCGGCTACAGGATCGGTTCGACGACCGGCTTCATGCGCGCGGCGGCCGATGTCGCGATGGAGGAGGCGGCTCGCCAGGGCTATGTCCCCGATGCAACCGTCTGCGCGGACGAGGTGCCCGCCGGACGACCGGAACCCTGGATGATGCTGCGCAACCTGGAGCTGCTGCGCGTGTTTCCGCCAGCAGCCGCCGTCAAGGTCGGCGATACCAAGATCGACATCGACGAAGGCTTGAACGCCGGCTGCTGGACCATCGGTCTGTCAGCCGCCGGGAACTACGTGGCGCTGTCGCTCGAAGACTTCGAGGCGCTGCCGGCCGACAAGCGGCGCGACCTCGTCGTGGCCGCCGACGACATGCTGCGCCGGCAGGGCGCGCACTACGTGGTCGAGACGATCGCCGACGTGATGCCATGTCTCGACGATATCGAAGCCCGGTTGGCGCGCGGCGAGCGGCCCTAGTCGGCCTGGGCCAGACATGACGATCCAGGACAGGGCGCGCTGGCAACTCGCTGAGGGGGACACCAATCAGTCCCAACGGCGTGCGGCGTGGCAGGCGGTGAACCTCGACGCGATAACCGCAGAGTTGCTCGAGGAGGACGCGCGCTACTTCCTTCACCAGTCGCTGTCGACGCCCTGCCTCAACGCGCT
>DASXSA010000257.1:0-2204 GCA_036506235.1 Candidatus Limnocylindrales bacterium
TTCGTGAGGTTTTCGTTCACCTTCCGGAGGTCGTCGCCTATGCGCGCAGGCGCGGCAGCCGCGATCCGGAGGCGATCGGCGCGGAGGCGCTGACGATCGCCTGGCGGAAACTTGCGGACGTTCCGGCGGACGATGCCCGGCCGTGGCTCTTTGCGACGGCAAGGAACCTGCTGCGCGCGGAATGGCGGAGGGCGTCTGCCGCGGATGGCAGAGGTGGGATCCCGGAGATGGCGCGGGAGCCCGAGGCGGATGTCCAGATCCTCGACCCCGAGCTCAAGCGGTGCCTGAGAGCGTTGTCTGTACGCGACCGAGAGGCGCTCCTGCTCGTCGCCTGGGAGGATCTCAGTCCTGCGCTTGCAGCACGCTCTCTCGGCGTCTCGCAGGCGGCGTTCCGGGTTCGTCTCCATCGCAGTCGTAAGCGCCTGCGCCGCCTGCTTGAGGCGGGCGAGGGCGCGGCCGCTGTGCCGCAACTGGAGGTCGAGAAGTCGTGACGATGGACATGGTGTTGGAGCGGATTCGTGCAGCCAATCCAGTGCAAGCGCGCCAGGCCGACTACGAGGAGCCGTTCCGGGCGATCGTTGAGACGCAGGGCGATCTGCGGCTCGCTCGGCGTCGGCTTCCCCGAGTCACCGGGATGCGGCTCGTGCTCGTGACGCTGATCGTCCTTCTCGTCCTCGCCGGAACCGCGACCGCGACGTACTTCGTGCTCCGGACCCGGACTTCGAACGCGATCACCTTCCCGAAGGGCAGCTCGATGGTCGCGGTCGTCGGCTCGGGCGCGGCCGGGGGACGCCCGATCTGGCACTGTCCTGGGGGGGCGGACTGGTGTGGCGACATCGCGGGCGTCGCGTGGTCGCCGGACGGCGAGCGGCTCGCGCTGTCGCTCGGGGAGCTCGGCGGAAACAGTCCGTACATCGGGTTCCACATCATCGATCTCGGGCGCGGGACCGACTGGCACATCCCGGCGCGGGCCATGGTGGCGACGTTCGGCTGCTTCACGCCCAGCTACCTGACGTGGTCTCCAGACGGCACGCTTCTCGCCTACACCTGCCGGGATATGGGTTGGGTCCGAGCGCACACGGGACGATCTACACGATCCGGCCCGACGGCACCGGGCGCCATCCCATCCCGGTCGGGCCGTTCCCGGCCTTCTCCCCGACCTGGTCGCCCGACGGCAAGCGGCTCGCGTACTCGACTGGCGAGATGCCGATCGTGATGCACATCCATGGGCTGGGAATGACCAGGTACCGCTCGGCTGTGTATGTCGTCGACTTCGCTGGATCGCACGCGCGTCGGGTTGCAACGGGCGCACTGCCGGATTGGTCGCCGGACGGGAAGACGATCGCCTACTTCGCCCTCGGCTGCGCGCAAACCCCCGACAACAAGGGCCGAATCCGGCTCGTAACACCGACCGGTCGCGACGTGACCCCGCCGACAGCCCCGTGCGACGGGATCGGCCCGGCCGGCCATCCAGTGCCGGCGTGGTCGCCTGATGGCCAACAGATCGCCGTCGGCACCGACACCGCGCAGTACGTGATGAACCCCAACGGAACCCGCCTGCGGCAGCTGCAGCGAGGCAGATTCACCCAGGCGCTCTGGGGCTACATCAGACCGGCCTGGCGGCCGAAGTGACGGAGGCTCTGAACCCCGCCAGCTGCGGGCAGAATTCCTTCGAGGCCTGCAACTCGCTCGGGCGCAGCATGGGTGTGAGGCTCTCCGAAGTCGCCGGTTACGACCGACCTAGCCGGCTGGGCACTGAGCCGAGGACCGACCCGGATCAGCTTGACCGCCCATGTGTGGAGGCGTAGCGTCCGCGACACGTACCCAAAGGAGGGGGCAGAGATGTCGATGACGGACAACTTCGCGAAGCTCAAGGAGCAGGTCGAGAAGGCGGATCGGACCGTCAAGGCTGCGGCGGAGCAGAATCAGGCAGAGATCCAGGCGAAGGTGGACGAGGCGAGGCGGGATGCTGATGAACGTGCGGCCGAGCTGCGGGCGAAGAGTGACGAGGCCGCCAGGGAGGGACAGAGCCATTGGCGCGAGATGCAGGCCGACTTGAGCCGCCACATCGAGCGTGTTCGGCAGCGCATGGATGCCAAGAGCGCGGAAGTCGACGCTACGGTGGCCGACCGTGACGCCGACTGGGCTGAGGCCGACGCGAAGGACGCGATCGCCTTTGCGTTGTCGGCGATCGTTGAAGCCGA
>DASXSA010000258.1:0-1880 GCA_036506235.1 Candidatus Limnocylindrales bacterium
GACCAGCCGCACGGCTACTGGGACATCGTCGAGGTCGATCCGCCGCGGTCGCTCGTGTTCAGGGACGGCTTCGCCAACGACGACGGCTCGCCGAACACCGATCTCCCGCCCACGACCGCCCGGGTCACGATCGAGCAGATCGGCAGCGGCCGGACGCGGATGTCGATCGAGAGCCTCTTCCCCAGCACCGAGGCGATGGAACAGGTCCTCGCGTTGGGCGCCGAGGAGGGCCTGAAGCAGGCCATTGGTCAGATCGACGCCATCCTGGCCGAGGACGCCGCCTCATCGACGACGCGCCGATGAGGTCGCCCCGCCCGCAGCGGGCTGCACAACCAACCCGAGAGCATCGCGAGGAGCGCACCGTGACCAGTTGGACCACCCAGCTGACAACCCACACCCTGGACGTCCCCGGCGCCACGCTGACCTATGACGTTCGGCGCAACGACGCCAGCACCGAGCCGATCCTGTTGCTGATCGGTTCACCGATGGGCGCCGCCGGCTTCGGCACGCTGTCGCAGCACTTCGCCGACCGCACCGTGGTGACATACGACCCACGCGGCGTCGAGCGCAGCGTCAAGACCGATCCAACCAGCCCGGTGACGCCCGACGTTCACGCCGACGACCTGCATCGGCTCATCCAGGCGATCGGTGGGGGGCCGGTCGACCTCTTCGCCAGCAGCGGTGGCGCGGTCAACGCGCTCGCCCTGGTGTCCAAGCACCCCGAGGACGTGCGGACGCTCGTCGCGCACGAGCCGCCGCTCGCCTCGATCCTGCCCGACCGCGAGCACGCGCTGGCCGCCACCCGCGCGGTCCAGGAGACCTACCAGCGCAGTGGCTGGGGCGCCGGGATGGCGCACTTCATTGCCCTCAGCAGCCATCAGGGACCGTTCACCGCCGAGATCGCCGACCGGCCGGCGCCCGACCCGGCGATGTTCGGCATGCCGACCGAGGACGACGGCTCGCGCACGGACCCGCTGCTCGGCCAGAACCTGGTCACCTGCACCCACTACGAGCCCGACTTCGACGCCCTGCGGTCCGCCTCGCTACCGATCGTCCTGGCCGCCGGCGAGGAGTCCGAGGGCCAGATGGCCAACCGCGGGGCCTTCGCCGTCGCCGAGCGGCTTGGCACCAAGCCGGTGATGTTCCCGAGCAATCACGGCGGCTTCCTCGGCGACGAATACGGCCAGCCCGGCCAGCCGGACGCCTTCGCGGCGAAGCTCCTCCAGGTCCTGGCTGCCAAGGCGTAAGGGAGGCGAGGACGAACATGCAGCTCACCGTCACGACGTTTCTCTCGGTCGACGGCGTCTACCAGGGCCCGGGCGGTCCGGACGAGGACCGCGGCGGCGGCTTCGACCGGGGCGGCTGGCTCGCTCCCCACTTCGACAAGGCGTCCGGCCAGTTCATCGACGAGGTGTTCGGCCAGGTGGACGCGTTTCTCCTCGGCCGGCGCACGTACGACATCTTCGCCGCCTACTGGCCGAACGCCACCGATCCGAACGACACGGTGGCCAACCGCCTCAACACGCTGCCCAAGTACGTCGCCTCGACCACCCTCGAGGACCCGCAGTGGGCCAACACCACGGTGCTCGAGGGCGACCTCGCCTCCGCTGTCCGGGAGCTCAAGAATCGCGAAGGGCGCGAACTCCAGGTCCACGGCAGCGGCGCGCTCGTCCGATTCCTGCTCGACAACGACCTCGTCGACCGCCTCAACCTGATGGTGTTCCCGGTGATCGTCGGCGCCGGCCGGCGCCTCTTCCCGGACCGGGGCATCGCGACGGGCCTGACGCTGGACGAGTCGCGGACCACGCCCTCCGGTGTGACGATCTCGGTGTACCGGCCCACCGGGCGCCCCGAGTTCGGATCGGTCGAGGTGACCTGAT
>DASXSA010000259.1:0-3396 GCA_036506235.1 Candidatus Limnocylindrales bacterium
GTCGGGCGTTGGCGTGGTCCTCCGCGAGGCGTTCGATCATGCCGCTCGGTCCGTCCCGCAGGGCGACGAGGCCGGGCGCCGCAATCACGCCCGCCTGGCGCATCCCACCGCCGACGAGCTTCCGTGCGCGGTGCGCCAGCCAGATGAACTCCCGACTGCCGAC
The DNA here is from genome assembly GCA_036506235.1 of Candidatus Limnocylindrales bacterium. Classification (GTDB taxonomy): domain Bacteria; phylum Chloroflexota; class Limnocylindria; order Limnocylindrales; family CSP1-4; genus CF-16. The sequence continues at coordinate 164 of DASXSA010000259.1, forward strand.
GACGACCGAGCCGACCGGGCACGACAGCCCCTTCGACAGGCAGAAGGTGACCGAGTCGGCAGGGCCGGCGAGGGCAGCGGGGGCGATGCCAAGTGCGACGACGGCGTTGAAGAAGCGCGCCCCGTCCACATGAAGCGGGACTCCGCGCTCGTGCGCCACGGCGGCGATGGAGGCGGTGTAGTCCGCGCTCAGGGGTTGCGCCATGGAATCGGAGTGGGTGTTCTCGATCTCGACGAGACCGGTGACCGGGTTGTGCGGATCGTCCGGGTCGCGGAAGGCGTCGGCGACGTCCGTCAGGTCGAGCGTTCCGTCGGGCCGCTCCTGGAGCTGCCGGACCGAGGTCCCCACGATCACCGCGTGACCCGCCGCCTCGTGAACGACCATGTGGCTGCCGGCGCCGGCAATCGTTTCCCGGCCCCGGGCCAGGTGGGCGAGCTGCGAGACCAGGTTGCCCATGGAGCCGCTGGCGACGAACAGGCCGGCCTCCTTGCCGAGCAGTTCGGCCGCTCGTTCCTCCAGCGCACGGACGGTCGGATCCTCGCCGAAGACGTCGTCGCCAACCTCCGCGTCCGCCATCGCGCGGCGCATTTCGGGGGTCGGCATGGTGACCGTGTCGGACCGCAGGTCGATGAGGGACATGGAACGCCGAGTATAGGCGAGGGCTCCGGGAACCCCGATGGACAGCGCGGTGTAGAGGTGCCATAAGAGACGCCACCGCGGAGGATCACCCATGGACAAGCCGCATGAGCCCTCGGCGCACGTAGGGGACGTGCCGGAGCCGCAGCCGGTGCGGCGGCCGGCCATCGGCTGGACCGAGCGGTTCGGATGGGCGGCTGCCCTGGCGGTGGTGGCGTCGCTGGGCCTGGCGTTCGCCGCGACCCAGCTCCTGGCCCCGCAGCGGCCATCGCGTCTGCCGGCGGGTGCGGCAGCAAGCAATCGAGTCCCAAGCCAAGCCGCTTCGCCTGCGGCGTCCGGCGCTTCACCAGGCAGCAGCGTCTCGTCGTCGCCATTGCCGGACTTCAAGGTCTTCGGCGGTCCCCAACCGACGGGCCACGTCCTGCTGAATGGGGATGGCCCCCGCCTCGTCGACCTCGCGACGGGGAGCGTCAAGACGCCCTTCGGCAACGACTGGTCCAACCAGCTGTTCGAGCGGCCCGGAGGCGGTTACGTGTGCGTCTGCGTGGACACGTCGGGTGCCAGCATGGAGCGCGATTCCGTGCGGCTCAAGGAGCTGGATGCCGATGGTCGGGTTACGCGCGACACGCCGCTCGACACGTACGAGGGCCGGATCGACCCGGACGGCGGATCGGACCAGGGTGCCTCCGTCCTCGTCATCCCGGCCGGCAGCCCCGACGGGAGGCTGCTGTTCATCGCCCACGCCACGCGGGTACCGCCCGTGTGGCAGCTCGGCGTTGACGTCGTCGACGTGGCGGCCGCGCGGATCGTGAGTCGCGTGGACCTGGGCAAGGGGCCGTCGCATGACGCTCACGGCCTGAATGCGTTCGGCTGGGTGACCGCGCTGGCCGGGCCGGACGGGCGCCACGTGCTCCTCACGACTCAGACCAACGAGGTCGAGAACTCGGACACCCGTGTCTTGACGCACTGGCTGTCGGACATCGATGGCGGGAGCGTCGGGCCGCCCAGGAGGCTGTCGGACGGAGCCGGCTCGTTCGAGGATCGGACCTGTCGCGATGCCGAGGTTGCCTTTGGTGGCTCGAACCTGCTGTACGCGGTGTGCTCGACCAACGCGAGCAGCGACAACGTCCAGGTGCGGCGTTTCACCACCGAGGGCCAGAAGTTGCCCGACATCGATCTCTCGACGCTGGGCGCGTTCACGATGCAGGCTCGGCTGGCGAATGAGATCCAGGGCATCGTGTATCTCTGGGATCCGTTCGCCTGGCGGATCGCGCGGATCGACCTGAACGCCGGTCGACTCGACGGCGTCGAGACCATCGATCGAAAGCTGGTGACCGGGTCTGCCGCCGGCAGCGGGATCCTCGACGGCCTTGCGCGGGCCATCGGGAACTGGATCGCCCCGACCACGGCCGCCAAGGTGTACATGGATCCGGCGCTGGCGTTTTCCCCGGACGGGGCCCGGATCTACGCGCTCGCCACGACAGCGTCCAGTTTCACGGATGGCGGCGCCCCTTCGGCCGGCGTCCTGGTCCTCGATGCGACGACCCTTCGGCTCGTTGGCCACTGGCGCCCGCTGGCCGATCTCATCTCAATCCGCGTCAGCGATGACGGACGTTTCGTGTACGCGGTTGGATCGGCAGGCGGCACCGAGAGCGGCGACCGCTGGCAGGCTTCCCTGACCGTCTATGACGCATCCTCGGGCGAGGTGCGCGAGGTCATCGGCAAGCTTGGCGATGGCTGGCTGATGTTCCCCAAACCCGCTCGCGGCTGATCGAGACGGCCGGCTACCGAACGCGGGCTCCGGGAGACAACCAGAAACCCAGCTGATATCCTCCCGGGGCCGCGCCCGGACCCGTGGTGTAGCGGCCCAACATGCCAGCCTGTCACGCTGGAGATCGCCGGTTCGAATCCGGTCGGGTCCGCCACTTCGACTCCCCCAGCCCCGTCCCCCGCCCGGACGGGGCTTTGCCTTTCCGGGCTTGTGAGCGCTCAGCGGCTGCGCGGGAGCCCTCGCGATCGAGGGCCGGAGCGTCGTCATGTCACAATCCCGCACCGTGAGGCAGGCGCCGGTCGCAATCGTCGTCGGGCTCGTCCTGATCGCGCTTGGCGCCTCGGTCTTGTTCGGGCCGTTCTCGTCGAGCTCGAGCGCTCGGCCGTCCGCCAGCCCGGGCGCCTCGGTCGCCCTGGCGCCTCCGTCGGCCGAAACGTCGGTCGAGCCGTCGCCTTCGCCGGGCGTCTCGCCGAGTCCATCCGCTCCTCCACCCGCCGCCATCGGCGGAGTGCCGATCGTGCCGGTCGTGGACTTCCGATCGCCGCTGCTCGCGGTTGGACGCTCGGACGTCCAGGCGGTACTCGCGGGCACGAGCCGCCGATTCACACGATTGGAGCTCATCTCCCCGGACGCCGACGCGATCCTCGCGGCCCTGGGCGTCAGCCGGCCGGCGAACCCCGATCTCCTGACAACGGCGCGCGACTACCCCACCCTCGCCCGGGACCTTGCCAGTGACAGCAAGCGGGTCGCGTTCGTCCGCGCCTCGCAGGTCGACCCGAGCGTGCGGGCCCTGAGCTGGGGCGGGAAGTCGCTGTTCGGTGTCGAC
>DASXSA010000260.1:0-4890 GCA_036506235.1 Candidatus Limnocylindrales bacterium
CCGCGGCCGGGTCTAGCGCGCCGGCAGCCACCCGAGGGCGCGGGCATCCCGCCACACGCGGCAGAGCAGCTCGACGAACTCGAGGCGATCGACGGCCTCGTCGATCGTGCGCCCTACTCCAATCGCGCCATGCCGCTCCAGCAGTACCGCCTCGGGAAGCTGTTCGCCGGCCGCGGCCGCGGACAGTGACGAGGCGACGGACTCCGCGAGCTCCGGGCTTCCCGGCGCGGCATACGGCACGAACGGCAGGCCAGGAAGGAGGGTGGCGGTCTCGGGCAGGACCGCCGGAACGGGACGCTCACCCGCGAGGGTCAGCGCAAGCGAGGCAGGCGGATGCGCGTGGGCAATCGCCCATACATCGCCCCTGGCCGAATAGATCCGGCGGTGAATCGCCAGGTCCGAGCTCGCCTCTGCTCCGCCGCGCTCGGTTCCGCCGGGAGCGATGTCCACGACGACGAGGTCGGCAGGTCCGAGCTCATCCTTGCGGCGCCCGCCCGGGGTGATCAGCAGCCGCTCCCGGTCGAGGCGGAGCGAGAGGTTTCCTTCCGTCGCGACGATCAGGCCGGCGGCCCGCAACCGAACTCCGGCAACGACCAGGGCCTGCCGTGCGGCTGCCTCTTCCATTCGAGCATTGTCGCGTCCCGCGCGAGGCGAAAGGGCTAGGCAGCCTGCGCCAGAACGACGTGCCTGGAATCGTCAGGCGCCAGCTCGAATCGCACGCCGCAGCCGTCGCAGCGGGGGCCCTCCTCGAGTCCGGAATCATCTGTGAGGAGAACGTTCTCGCACCACAGGCAGTCGATCGCGATCACCATTTCGTGCTCCCTTGACTTCTTCAGCGATGCCATGCCCACACTGTCGTCCACCTCCGTGCCACGTTGTGTGTCACGCCCCTCCAGCGTGCCCCGTCAGGCGGCGACGACGTCAGCGTCTGGCACCATGGATGTCGAATGACCGACGCCACCGCGATCGAGACCCGGGAGCTCGCGAAGCGCTACAAGGAAACGATCGCTCTCGCGGGCCTCACCATGACCGTGCCGCGCGGCGAGGTCTTCGGATTCCTTGGTCCGAACGGCGCGGGCAAGACGACGGCCGTCAAGCTGCTGCTCGGCCTCGCCCGGCCCACGGGCGGTCAGGGCGTCGTGCTGGGCGCGCCGCTGGGCGACCTCGCCAGCCGCCGCAGGATCGGTTACCTGCCCGAGCTCTTCCGCTACCAGTCGTGGCTGCGCGCTCGCGAAGTTCTCGCCGCTCATTGCGAGCTGGCGGGCGTCCCCTCCGACCGCTGGGCGGGCCAGATCTCGTCCGTCCTCGAGCTCGTCGGGCTGACCGACCGCGCCGGCGATCGGGTCGGCTCGTTCTCGAAAGGGATGCAGCAGCGGCTCGGGATCGCCGTCGCGCTGCTGGGCGACCCGGAGGTCGTGTTCCTCGACGAGCCCACCTCGGCTCTGGATCCGGTCGGTCGTGCGGACGTCCGCGCGCTCATCCACCATCTTCGCGAGCGTGCAGTGACCGTCTTCCTGAACTCACACCTGCTGGGCGAGGTCGAGCGGGTGTGCGACCGGGTGGCGATCGTGGATCGCGGCAGAGTGATCGTGGAGGGCCGCATCGACGAGCTGCTGGGCTCGCGCTCGGTCCGCATTCGCGTGACCGAGTTCGACGGAAAGGCGGAGGCGAGCCTGGGCCGGTTCGGGCCGCTCACGATCGAAGGCGACTGGCTCACGATACGGCCGGTCGAGGCGGAGCGGGTCCCGGACATCGTCGCGACCATCGTGGCGGGCGGCGGCCGGGTGCACGCCGTCGAGCCGGGACGGGCGACGCTCGAGGACCGCTTCCTTGCGCTCCTGCAGATCGAGGAGGCGCTGGAAGCCGCCAAGCCATGAAGACCATCGTCCGCCTGACGCTCATGGAGGCTGTTCGACGGCGAATCCTCTGGGCGTTCCTTGGCCTGACCGTCGTCATCGCTCTGCTCACAGCCTGGGGCTTCTCGGTGCTCATCGACAGCGCCCAGCGACATGGCGTGAACGACGCCCAGATCGAGGTGGGCGTCTCGCAGATCCTGATCCTGCTCGCCTTCATGTTCAGCTTCGTGCTCGCAATGAGCGCGGCATTCCTTGGCGCGCCATCGATCTCCTCGGAGGTGGAGTCCGGGGTCCTGCTGGCCGTCCTCGCCCGGCCGCTTCGCCGGTCCGAGCTGATCCTCGGACGCTGGCTCGGCCTGGCGATCATCGTCGTGGGGTACACAGCGGTCGCCGGCCTGTTCGAACTCGGAGTGACGAAGCTGGTGACCGACTACCTGCCGCCGCAGCCGGTTCCCGCCGTTGCCTACCTCGCCGGCCAGGCGATCGTGCTGCTGACGATCAGCGTCCTCCTCTCGACACGCCTCCCCGGAATTGCCGCGGGAGCCATTTGCGTCGTGCTGTTCGGGCTGTCGTGGATGGCCGGCGTCATGGGCGGGATCGCCGCGGCGCTCAACCTGCCCGAAGTGGCATCGCTCGCCAACGGGGCCCGCTACCTGCTGCCGCTCGACGGTCTCTGGAAGGGGACGGTCTTCAGCCTCGAGCCGCCGTCGATCGCGCTTCTCGGACAGCTCGTCGGCGGCCGCGGTGGTCAGGCGGTCAGTGCCAACCCGTTCTTTGCAACGTCCGGCCCTGCCCCGGCGTACCTCCTCTACGTCGCGCTGTGGGTCGCGGCCGTGCTCGGACTGGCGATTTTCTCCTTCCGGCGCCGCGAGATCTGACTGGCGCCCCGGGATCAGCGGGTCACAGGATCAGCGGGTCACGGGATTGGCGCGACGTCGAACAGCGTGCTCCACATTGCCGGATCGGTGGCCGGCGATTGCGCATTGAAGATCGACCGGAAGACCTCCCCGGAGACGGTTTTTGCACCGGTCGAACCGTTGAGCGTGACGCTGATCAGGCGACCCGACACGCCACGCCGGGAAAGGTCGATCGATGCGAGATCGCCGACGTCCGTCCTCGGGTCTGCGCTGAAGAAGGCTGACAGCTGCTCGAGCGTGTACGTCGCAGTCTTCCACGTCTCATGGGGCGCGCCGGCGTCGTAGGGGCCGCCGCTCGCGTTGCGATCCGCGGCGCCGCGAAGGTAGGAAACCGGCGAGCCAACGATCGCGCCGGAAGCACTGGTCCAGACGTTCTCGTTGTTCTCCGTCCCCGAGCCAGCATCGGAGTGGAAGACGGTGTTCGCAATCGCGGTGCCGCTACGGACGACTTTGCCCGCTGTCGCCGTGATCGCGGCCGTTGTGGCCGACTTCTCGGCCAGGACGCCGAGATAGACCTGGGAGCTCGTCGTGTCGGTGACGTCGTACGACCCTGTCGTTGGGTGGAGCCGTCGAGCCGCGTAGCTCCGGGCCGCGATCGCCTGCGCGCGAAGAGCCTCCGTAGGCCACGTGTAGGGCATCTCGGCCGGGACGACGCCGCGCAGGTAGAGCTCAAGCGTCGTCTCGTTGATCGCCGTGAGGGCGCCGGTCGAGCGGAGGAGGACGCGAACCGTGCCGCGATACGTGTCGTACGAGGAAGGGCGCGACCACACCTGGAGCCGGGTTGCGCTGGAGGCTGGCCGCATCCGGAAGCCGCTGCTGCTGGTCGTGTTCAGGAGCACGCTGCCGTCCGGTGCTGTGACGTACAACCGCCAGAGGGTTGACGGAGCGACGGGCGGCCCGACGCGCATGAGGGCGTCCATCGGGAACGTGGCGCTGATGCCGTCGATCGTCCACGGGCCCTTGCGGCCGTAGAAGCGCGCCGGCGCGGTTGCCGTTGGCTTGAAGTTCGAAAGGACGAGAATCCGAACCGACGAGGTGGTGGCGACGGTGGCCAGGGTCGTTCCCGGGTAATAGTGCGCGAGGATCTGGGCCGCCGTCTGGCCCGCAATTGCGCGGCCGCGTGCTCCGTACTGGCTCATGCCGACGCCATGGCCGTAGCCGCGGCCATAGAACGTGAAGCTGTCGCCGGTCGCGAGGCCGACCTGGTAGCGGCCGGGGCTCGTTCCGGCGACCGGTGGCGCGACGAGAGCGGCCACCAGGCCAACGAGCATGAGGCGCCGAAGCGCCGTGAGCGGATGGGGCAACATATGCCTCCCGGGGGTGAGGAGGCCAGCGTGAACGCGTATTGTGCGCCTGCCTATGGCCCGTCGGGGCCAGCCATCGCACCCGCCGATGGGGCTAGACGCCGTCCATTACGGCCCGCCCCCCGCGGGCATCCAGGCGCCTGACGAATGGGCATTCGCGTGTTCCTGGGTCATGGGGCGTCCGGTACGGCCGCCTCGATGGCGCCCTTCGTCGAGGGCCTCCGCGCACGGGGGATCGACGCCACCGCGATCGACTTGCCGAAGCGCAAGGCGGAGGAAGCCGTTGATGTGCTGCTGCGCCTGGCACCGCCCTCACGCGACGTCGTCGTGGGTGGGCATTCCTATGGCGGCCGGGTCGCGAGCCTCGCTGCCGCGGAACACAGCTATGCCGGCCTGGTCTGCTTCAGCTATCCGCTGCACCGTCCCGGCCACCCGGAGAGCACCGACGATCGAATTGCCCACTGGCCGCGGATCGCCTGTCCGGTCCTGCTGCTGTCGGGCGAAGCGGATCCCTTCGCGCGCGTGGAACTCCTCCGGGCAGACGTTTCGCGGTTGCCCCATGGCGAGCTCGTGACCTATCCGCGGCTCGGGCACACGCTCAAGCCGGTTCTCGAGGACGTCCTCGACCGGACGGCCCGGTTCCTCCGTTCACTGCCCGCGAGCTGAGGACTCATCGTCGGGGGTTACCCGTTGCCCGCGAGCTGACCAGGCAGCCCCGGTGCCGGCCGTTGCGAGCGAGCTGACCAGGCAGCCCCGGTGCCGACCGTTGCGCACAGAAGAACAACACCCCGATTCCCAGGGTCCTCGAGTTGG
>DASXSA010000261.1:0-1541 GCA_036506235.1 Candidatus Limnocylindrales bacterium
CGCGGTGCTGCGCGTTCGAGCGATCTTCGGCGGCGGCCAGATCCTGGTGCCGGAGACGTGGTTCGTCGACCTGAGCGTGCGTGGGATCGGTGGCGCCAGCGACGTGCGACCGAATGTCGAGCGAACTGCCGACGCTCCGCAGCTGACGATCGAAGGGCTGGTGCTCTTCGGAGGCTTCGCCGTCATGTCCGAGATGGCGGGCCAGGAGGAACTTCCGGCCATCGCCTGAATCCGCGCGAGCCTCGCCCAAAGCCATCGCGAGGGCCGATCGGCCCTGCCCGTTCAGGCGAACCGGCCGTCGTCACGCCTCGGATCGTCTGCCAGCATTTGGAACGGAGAAGGCACTGTGCCCGCCCGGGCCTCGCCGACTACGGCGCTCGATGACCTGCTGTATCGGAGACCTGGTCTAATACCACTCGATCGGCTCGAGGACGTCGCGGCAGTCGGCAGTCAGTCTCGAATACCTGATGGCGGCGGCCCGCTCCCAGGCCGCCCGTGAGAACGTCACGCGGCGGCCGCCGCCCATCGCCACCGTGAGTGTCAGGTAGGCCGCGATGGCTTCGTCGGCGTGGATCGGAAAGCCGCACAGAAGCTCGACCGGGGCGAGCGGCTCGAGCTGGTGGCCGATGACCCGCCCCGGCTGATCGGAGCCGCCGAGAATCGTCAGCCAGCGACGGTTCAGCGCCTGCGCCGCGACTCCGAGGTCCAGACAGGCGTCGGCGTCGAGGACCAGTAGGTGGGGATTTGCCTGGTCGTCGATCACAGTGATGGTCTTCGCCAGTGGCGGTTCATCGTCGGCGTTCCAGGGCGTGCTCGGCGCGCCTTCGGCCACCTCATAGGGAACGCCATGCTCAGCCAGCCAGAGCTCGAAACGGCCGGTCGCCTGGCGTTCTGGTCTGACCAGCGTTGCTGTTGTCATCACCAGCCTCCTCCGGCACGGACGAGCGGGCCCGATCCCCGGAGCGAAAGGGTGCGGCCAGCCAGCCTCGCCGACTAGTGCCGTTCGTCCCGCCAGCGGTAGAGCTGATGGTCCCGGGTCACACCCCTGAAGACGGGTCGGCGCTCGGTCAGCCCGCTCGCTGGGGCTCGGCCTGTTCCTCGACCTGGGCTTCGACCGGGGCCGGCTTCCGCTCCGCCGGCTTCACACCGGTTTCCGACAGGGCCGCCGCCACGAACCCATCGAACAGCGGGTGTGGTCGCTCAGGCCGCGACTTGAACTCCGGGTGGAACTGCGTCGCCACGAACCAGGGGTGGTCCTTGAGCTCGACGATCTCCACCAGGCGGCCGTCGGGCGATTGGCCGGACAGCAGCATGCCGGCCTGCTCGAGGGTCGGCCGGTAGCGGTTGTTCACCTCGAAGCGATGCCGGTGGCGCTCGTAGATGACCTCCTGGCCGTAGGCATCGGCGGCTTTCGAACCGGGCGTCAGGCGCGCGGGATAGAGGCCAAGCCGCATCGTCCCGCCCTTGTCCTCGAGCTCGCGCTGGTCGGGCATGAAGTCGATCACGGGGTGCTCGGTGAACATGTCGAACTCGGTCGAGTT
>DASXSA010000262.1:0-1580 GCA_036506235.1 Candidatus Limnocylindrales bacterium
GTTTGCGGTTCGAACGACCGGTAGTACACCTCCAGCCCGTCGAGGCCGGCCTCCTTGAGCTCCCGCAGCAGGCCGACCCGCACGGGCGCCTCCGCGAAATGGGCGAGTGACGCAAGCCCGCCAGCTGCGCGAATCGCACCGATGGCCTCGACCGGCCCCATGCCCATGCGCGGCACGTATGCCGGCTGGCCGCGAGCCAGCAGGCGCCGGAATGCGTCCTCGACGCTGTCCGCGAAGCCGGCCTGCATCAGCAGTCGTCCGATCGTCGGTCGCCCGAGGGCGTCCTCGTCGCCACGCTCGAGCGCGGCGGCCTGAGCGTCGATCGGCAGCCCGAGATGGCGCAGCCGCTCGAGCGTCCGGTCGAAGCGAAGTCGTCGGGCCTGTCGCTGGGCCGACAGTCGATCTTCGAGCGCGTCGTCGTCGGCCCGCACGCCGAGGCCCAGGACGTGAAGCTCACCCTCCCAGAGGTCCGGCAGGCCGGCAGTGATCGAGTTGATCTCAACGCCGGACAAGAGCTGAATGCCGGGTGGCGGGGGCGCCGAGCCGGGGCCGGTCAGGCTCCGGTAGCCGGCCAGGGTGTCGTGGTCGGTGATCGCGAGGAGACGGACGCCCACGGCAGCGGCCTCCGAGGCCAGTTGCGATGGCGTCAGGACACCGTCGGACCGGTTCGTGTGGGTATGCAGGTCGATGGTCGACGGCGGATGCTCCGCGCTGGAGCTTGAAGGCTGGGCTTCGTCGAGCCGCTGGTGCCTCGTCCGCCGCGCGTGGCTCAAACTTCGATGACGCGCGCCACGCGCTCGATCGCGAGCGCCTCGCCGGTGGCCGGGTCGATGTCGATCTGCGCCGCGTTGAAGACGACCGGGCCGTCCCCGACCTCGAACCGCGTCGGAAGCGCGTTGACGAAGCGCGGCAGGACGGTCTTCGGGTCGAACCCGATGATGCTCCATAGCGGCCCGGTCATGCCCAGATCTGACTGGTAAGCCGTTCCGCGTGGGAGCACACGCTCGTCGCCCGTGACCACGTGGGTGTGAGTGCCCACGACCGCGCTCACGCGACCATCGAGGTACAGGCCCAGGGCGTTCTTCTCCGACGTGATCTCGCAGTGGAAGTCGACCAGCCGGACGGGCGGCAGCGGCTCGGAAGACTCGTCCAGCAATCGATCAGCGTCCGTGAACGGGTTGTCGATCGGCTGCATGTAGGTTCGGCCCTGGAGGTTGACCACGGCCACCTCTGTCCCGTCGTGACCGTGGAAGATCCCCCATCCTCGCCCCGGCACGTCATTGGTGCCGTAGTTCAGTGGTCGCAACAGCCGCTCGTCGCGCTCGAGCACGGGATAGATCTCGCGCTTGTCCCAGATGTGGTTGCCCGAGGTGATGACGTCCACACCGGTCGCGAAGAGCGCTTCGGCCGTGCTCGCGGTCAGGCCCATGCCGCCGGCCAGGTTCTCGCCATTGGCCGTCACGAACTCGATGCGCCGCTCCTCGCGGAGCCCTGGCAGGACTTGTTCCAGCGCGACCCGCCCCGGTTTGCCGATCACGTCGCCGATCATCAGCACGCGGAACGATCCGTTGGGTCGCGGC
>DASXSA010000263.1:0-15035 GCA_036506235.1 Candidatus Limnocylindrales bacterium
CCGGGCCCGGCCGACGCCCACCGGCGCGCTGCCGCGTGGTACGAGATGGAGAGTCGGATCGACGACGCCGTCGAGCACGCCTTCCAGGGAGGGGACGTCGACGGGGCTGCACGGCTGGTGCTGTCCGCCGTCGCGCCGACCTATCGAGCAGGGCGCCTCCCGACGATCCAGCACTGGATCGGGTCTTTCTCTCCCGAGACGCTCTCCGACCAGCCGCGTTTGGCGCTCGTCGCCGCACTTGTCGCCGGAGTCGAGGGAGATCCCCACGGCGCGGTGCGATGGGCTGCCGCGGCGGAACGAGGAACAGGCGACGAGGACCCCGGGACAGGCAGCGCAGCCCTCGATATCCCACTCGTCCGCGCCATGCTGTGCCGCGAAGGGCCCGGGCCGATGCTGGCCGACGCCCGGCGATCGATCGAAACCCATGACGTGGACTGGCCCTGGCGTCCCTCGGCCCTGCTCGCTGCGGGCGCGGCCTACGCCATGCTGGACCAGGCGGCCGACGCCGAAGCTGCCTTCGCGGAGGCCGAGCTGGTTCCCGGGATCGCGTCCACGGTCACCAGATTCCAGGTTCGCGCGGAGCGAGCGTTGGCCGCGATCGGCCACCGCCGTTGGCAGGAAGCCGCCGCGATCCTCGCGCCGGACCGTCGCTCGATCACCAGCGACCCGGACGCCGGTCGGATTGCCGGGCTGCTCTGGCTGGTCGCCGACGCTCGGCTGGCGATCCACCGCGGTGACAGGCGCCTGGCGCACGAACGGCTGCGACGCGCTCAACTCGGCCAGGCACGGCTCTCGTGGGCGATCCCCTGGTATGCAGTTCGGACGCTGACCGAGATGGCCCGTGCCCAGCTTCTCACGGGCGATGCCGAAGGGGCTCTGGCGTCGCTCGTCCGGGCGGCGGACACGATCCGGGTTCGCCCCGAGTTGGGGAACCTGACGGCCGCCGTCGAGGAGGTCACGCGCGCCGCGCTCGCGGCCGGCACCGAGCGCTTGCCGGGAGGGTCCACGCTCACCCCGGCGGAGCTCCGGCTACTGCCGCTCCTCCAGACCTACCTCAACTTCCGCGAGATCGGCGAGCGCCTGGGGGTCAGCGGCAACACCGTGAAGACCGAGGCGATGTCGATCTACGCGAAGCTCGGCGCCGCCTCGCGGAGTGAGGCGGTCACGAGCGCGGTGACGTACGGCCTGCTCGAGGACATCTTCGCGTAGCTCGTCCCGCCCCCCGTGCCCCTAGCCCTTGTGGTGCTTTCCTCCCGCGACTGCGGTGTCTCGCTTGCGGCCTCCCGGCTTTGAGCCGTTGTCAGCCACGGCAACGTCCCGGGTCTCGCCATCGCCTCGACCGTTCCCGCCTCCCGCACCGTCGCCGGCGAGCTGGACCCGGGCAGTCTGCAGCGACTCCATCTGCTGCCTGCTGACCTTCGGGTAGTGCGGGTCGATCTCGATCAGGGCATTGGCAATGACGCCGGCCGCGGCGACGCGGGCGAACCGCTTGTCGTCGGCGGGGATCACATACCAGGGCGCGTACTCGGTGCTCGTGGAGCTCAGCATCTCGGCGAAGGCCTTCTGGTATTTGTCCCAGTACGTCCGCTCTCGCGCGTCGTTGACCGAGAACTTCCAGTTCTTGCGCGGCTCGTCGATCCGGGCCAGGAACCGGCGCCGCTGCTCCTCCTGGCTGACGTTCAGGAACATCTTGACCACGCGGATCCCGTTCTCGACAAGGTGTCGCTCCCAGTCGTTGATCGACCGGTAGCGCTGCTCCCAGATCGACTTTCGGATCGCGGACGGCGGCAGCTTCTGGCGCTCCAGGAGCTCCTGATGGACCCGGACGATCAGCACTTCCTCGTAGTGCGAGCGGTTGAAGATCACGATCGACCCACGCTGCGGCGCCACCTTCTGGTAGCGCCACAGGAAGTCATGATCGAGGTCCTCGGCCGACGGGATCTTGAAGCTGTGGACCGACACGCCCTGCGGGTTGACCCCGCTCATGACGTGCCGGATGGTGCCGTCCTTGCCCGCGGCATCCATCGCCTGCAGCACGACGAGCAGACCGTAGGTGTCCTGCGCGGCCAGGCGATCCTGGTAGTCCGCAAGGAGCTGGATACCGGCCTGCAGCAGCGCCTTTGCTTCCGAGGCCTGGGTGCCGCCCAGACCTCGAGAGGGGTCGTAGTCGCGCGGCAAGCGGACCCGCGACCCCGGCGGGACCCGCAAGGGCTCGATGAACCTCGCGATCCGGGCGGGCTTGACGCGTGGAGGGCTGCTGGTAGCCATGCTCAGCTGGCCTGGCCCGACCTGGCCGCTCAGGAGGCCGGCACCGGCACCGGGGCCGGAGCTGCCTTCGATGGCTCGATCGTGTGGATCCCGAGGAGCTTTCGGCCTTCGGCGACGACGAGGATGGCGAGCGAGACGACGATGCAGGCCGCCCACTGGTTGAGGTCCAGGTTGACGGTGTCCAGGAGGCGACGGAAGAGGCCGAACTCGGTTGCCAGCACGGTGGCAACCAGGGCTCCTCCCGCGGCCTTCAGCAGCGTCGCGTTCGGACGCGCGTCGGGGTCGAACAACGATCGCTCCTCATCGGCCGTTTCGAGTGCGAACCAGACGTTGGCCAGGGAGAAGGCGACGACGCCCATCGTTCGGGCCGTGACTTCGCCGAACTGCGGTGTCGCCCAGGCGATGATCCCGAGCGTCGTTGCCGCCATGACGACCCCGGCGAAGAGCACCCAGGCCAGGAGACGCCGCGGCAGGATCGCCTGCTCGGGCGGTCGCGGTGCCTCGTGCATCAAGCCCTCGCGGGCCGCGCCGTAGCCCAGTCCGATTGCGAGGAAGACCTGCACGGTGAAGTTGATGTACAGCGTCTGCAGCGGGAGGAACGGCACCCCGCCGGCGATGGCCAGCAGGCTCGCACCAAGGAACGTGGCGATGAACCCGAACAGGGCGCCCATCTGGAAGCGGATGTAGCGCATCAGGTTGTCGTACAGGGCCCGGCCCAGCTCGACGGCCTTGACGATCGTCGCGAAGTTGTCGTCGGTCAGGATCATGACCGCGGCCTCCTTCGAGACCTCGGTGCCGGTGATCCCCATCGCAACGCCGATGTCGGCCTTCTTGAGGGCGGGTGCATCGTTCACGCCGTCGCCCGTCATGGCGACGATGTGGCCCTTGCCCTTGAGAACGTCGACCAGGTGGACCTTGTCCTCGGGCGCCACGCGCGCGATGACGCCGATGTCATCGATCTCGCGAGCGACATCCTCTGGACCAAGCGCTGCGAAGTCTGCCCCGGCGACCGCTCGGCCCTTGATGCCGAGCTGGCGCGCGATGGATTCCGCCGTCACGGCATGGTCGCCGGTGATCATCCGGACCTGGATGCCGGCAGCCTGCGCGATCGCGATCGCCGACTTCGCCTCGGAGCGGGGCGGATCGACGATGCCGACCAGCGCGAGCAGTGTCAGGTCGTTCACGAGCGGCAGCAGGTCCGCCGCGCTGGCGTCGAAGGTTGCGGGATCGAGGTTGCGCATCGCGGTCGCCATGACCCGAAGACCCTGGCGGCCCAACCGTTCGTTCTCGGCCAGGTACTTGTCACGGACCTGTGCGACCGGAACCTGTCCGCCACTTCCGTCCTCTGCCGAGGTCGCGCGCGCGAGCAACTGATCGGGAGCGCCCTTGACATAGACCCGGATCACGTCCCTGCCGGCGTCGTCCTGCATCTTGTGAAAGGTCGCCATGAGCTTGTAGGTGGCATCGAACGGAACCTCGGCCAGGCGCGGGTAGCGCTCGCGGGTCAGCTGCGGATCGATGCCGCCCTTGGCGGCGAGCACCACCAGGGCGCCCTCGGTCGGGTCGCCGACGATCCCGCCGTCCCGCGCGACTGCGTCGGAGCACAGGGCCATTGGCAGGAGGTACCGGTCGAGCGACACGTCGGTCTCGCCGGCGACACGATTGATCTGGCCCGTCGTCGCGTAGCCCTCGCCGGTGATCGCGTAATGGTGACCGACCACCGCCATCTCGACTGCGGTCATCTGGTTCAGCGTGAGCGTGCCGGTCTTGTCGGAGTTGATGGCTGAGGTCGAGCCGAGCGTTTCGACCGACCGCAGGCGCTTGACGATCGCACCCGCCTTGGCGAGCGTCGAGGTGCCGGACGCAAGGATCGTGGTCACGACGGCCGGCAGGCCGGTCGGGATGGCCGAGACGGAGAAGGCAACTGCCGTCAGGAAGAGCGTGCTGAACGGCGTGCCGCGGGCGAGGCCCAGGGCGAGGGAGATCACCAGGGCCACGCCCGCGATCACGAGGATCTGTCGGGTCAGCTTGTTCAACTGCTTCGTGAGCGGCGACGGCTCGGCCTTCTGGCCCTGCAGCATGCCCGAGATGTGGCCGACCTCAGTCGACATGCCGGTCGAGGTGACCTCGATCGTCCCGGCGCCGCGGGTGACCTGCGTGTTCATGAAGGCGAGGTCGAGCCGGTCGCCGAGGGCGGCGTCGGCCGCCACGGGATCAACCTGTTTTGGGACCGGGGCGCTCTCGCCGGTGAGCGCCGATTCGTCGATCTCGAGCGTCGCCGAGCGAACGATCCGCCCGTCGGCCGGCACCAGGTCGCCGGCTTCGACCATGACGATGTCGCCGGGCACGATCTGGTCCATATCCACGACGTCGACTTCGCCGCCTCGGCGGACGCGGGACTTGACCACCATCATCTTCTGCAGCGCCGCGACGCTGGCCTCGGCCTTGCCTTCCTGGCTCATGCCGAGATAGGCGTTCAGCAGCGTGAGGAGGATCAGCAGCACCCCGGTTGGGACCTGGTCCGGGATGAAAAAGCTGAGGATGCCCGCGCCGAGCAGGACGATCTGCATCGGGTCGGCGTACTGGCGCAGGAAGACCTGCCAGCGTGGCTCCTTCGGGGCGTCGGCGAACTTGTTGAGCCCGAACGCGGCCTGACGGGACTCGACCTCGGCCGCCGACAGTCCGACGGCCTCGTTGACGTGCTGGGCGTCGAGCGCGTCCTTGACGGTCAGCGCATGCCAGGCCGTCGTCCCCGACGGTGCAGGCGCGGGAATCGCCGTCGTCGCCATGTTCAGTCCTCCACTCGGCGGTTGGAGATCACTGTCGGCCGCGACGGCGCCGCCTTCATCATCCGGATGGGGTGAGTCCGTGGACGCGTCGCGCGGGTTTCGTCAGCCCAGGGTTACAAGAGGACGTCGAGTGCCAGCACCACCACGGTCAGCACCGCCAGGATCGCGAGGACCGGGAGGACGAAGCGGATCCAGGTGCCGTACGGGACCCGCGCGATCGCCAGGCCGCCCATCACGACCGCCGACGTCGGGGTTACGAGATTCACCAGCCCGTTACCAGCCTGGTACGCGGTCACGACGACCGACGGGGGCACGTTTGCGAAGCTCGCCAACGGAGCCATGATCGGCATCGCGACGGTGGCCAGCCCGGATGACGAAGGGATCAGGAACGAGAGCGGGATGAACGCTGCGTAGGTGAGGGTCGCGAACGCCACGCCGCCAAGGCCGGACAAGGCCTGCTCTGCCGAGTTCAGGACCGTGTCCGTGATCTGGCCGTTGTTCATGATGACGGTCACCCCGCGCGCGATTCCGATGATCAGGGCCACGCCGAGCAGGTCGCGTGCTCCATCGACGAATGCTCCGGTGAAGCGCGTCTCGGACATGCCGGCGAAGAAGCCGATCGCGATCGCGAACAGGAGGAACGATGCGGTCATCTCCGGGAACCACCAGAACCTGGTTGCGATCCGTGTGACGCCCAGGTCAGACCAGGGCACGACGCCGATGATCATGGCCACGAACGCGAGGAAGAACAGGACGAGAACCAGCTTCTGGCGGGTCGTCATCTCCGCGGCCGTGGCGGCAGCGGTTGCGTCGGCGTGGAAGTGGGCCACGTTGGCCTCGCGTTCCGCGGCAACGAGCGACCTGCTTGGATCCCTGCGCACGCGTGCCGCGTAGCGCATGACCCACCAGATCCCGATCGCCGTTCCGATGACGAGGAGAACCACGCGCGAGACCAGGCCCTCGCTGATGCTGACGCCGGCGAAGCCTGATGCGATACCGGTCGCGAATGGATTGATTGTCGAGCCCAGCACGCCGATTCCGGCGCCCAGCAGGATCAGCGCAGCTCCGGTCAGTGCGTCGTAGCCGGCCGCGATCATGACGGTCACGATCAGCAGGTAAAAGGCGAGGCTTTCCTCGGCCATGCCGTACGTCGTCCCGCCCAGCGCGAACAGGATCATGAGGACGGGAATCAATCGCTGCTCGCGCCCACGCAGGCGAGCAACGACTCGCGCGATCCCGGTCTGGATTGCGCCGGTCTGCATCGTGACGCCCAGGAACCCGCCGATGACAAGGATGAACAGGGCGACGTCGATGGCGCCGAAGAGCGCCCCCGAGTTGTAATAGGAGATCGACCCGTCCTCGGCGGACTTGATCCCGTACATCCCGTTGATCGGAGCGGTCAGCGAGTCGTAGACGATCCGCGCGGGCGTCGCCTCGACCGCGTGGTAGGTGCCCGGGATCGGCGAGCCCTCTTCGTTGTAGTCGTAGCGCCCGGCCGGGATCAGCCAGGTCGCGATCGCGACGATCACGATCAGGATGAACAGGATCGTGTAAGCCGACGGCAGGCTGAACCTCCTCCTTGCTGCCTGGTTGCCCGCTTCCGCGGTCGCGACGGCGCTCATGCGTGCATGCCTCCTGTCTCTGAATCAGCCGCGGCCTGCGCCGCGACGGGCATGGCGGCCGTGGACGTGCCCGCCCTGCCCGACCCTTCGATGCGCTCGATGTGGAACCCGGTCAGGCCGTAGAGCAGCGAGATCACCGGGCTGAACAGGTTGAAGAAGCAGTAGGGCAGGTAGGCCGCGGTGGCGATCCCGAGCACCCCGGACATGTAGGCGCCACAGCTGTTCCATGGAACCAGCGGCGAGGTGACGGTGCCCGCGTCCTCGACGGTCCGCGACAGCATCCGAGGCGCTATCCCGCGCTCGCGGAAGACGTTCCGGTACACACGGCTCGGCATGACATCGGCGACGTACTGGTCGCCGGCGACGATGTTCAGGCCGATCGCGGTGAAGAGCACGGACGCGATCAGGGCGCCGGTAGAGCGGGCGCGGGCGACGACCGGCGCGACCAGGCGATCGAGGAAGCCCGCACCCTCGGCGATCGCGGCGAAGCTCAGCGCACCCAGCACGAGCCAGATCGTGGTCAGCATCGACGACATCCCGCCGCGGGAGAACAGGTCGTCGATGGCCGGCTTGCCGGTCTCGGACACGAAGCCGTTCGCCAGCGCCGCGTAGAGCGCTTTGACGTTCGTCGCCAGGGACGCCTCCTGGCCGGCAAAAGCCACGATGACGTGCGGTTGTGTAAACCACGCCATGACGCCGGCGAAAACGGCACTCACGAGGATGCTCAGGAACGGCGGGGCTTGTCGCAGTGAGAGGATGACAAGCAGGACGAGCGGCAGGAGGTTGAGCAGGGAGATGTTGAACTCGGACGAGAGGGCGTCCTGGACGGCCGTCCGGTCGAACGGCACCCCCTGGCCAACTCCGAGGAACCCGATCACCGCGAACAGGACAAGCGCGATCACGAACGAGGGACCCGACGTCCAGAGCATCGCTCCGATGTGCTCCTGGGTCGTGACCCCGCCGACCAGCGACGGAACGAGCACGGTCGTCTCGGAGATCGGGGTCATCTTGTCGCCGAAATAGGAGCCCGAGATAACCGCGCCCGCGGTGATCTCGGGCGATGCTCCAAGGACCGACGCCAGCGCCACGAGGCCGACCCCCAGGGTGGCGGCCGTGGTCCACGAGCTCCCGATCGAGAGGCCCACGAGGGCGCAGATGACCGCGGCGCTCAGGTAGAAGAGGTTCGGCTGGAGCAGCGCGACCCCGTAGTAGACGATCGTCGCGATCGTGCCGGACATGTTCCAGGTTCCGATCAGGCCACCGACGGCGAGCAGGATGAAGATGGCGCTCATCGCAGATGAGACGCCGCCGACGGCGGCTTCACGGATTGCGGCGGTCTCGTTCCCCAGCCGCCAGGACAGCAGTCCCGCGGCCCCCGCGGCGAGGAGCAGCGCGACCTGGAGGGGTCCTTCGGTCGCATCCACCCCGAAGAGGACGATCGTGGCCGCGATGAGCCCGAGGAGGATCGCAACCGCGAGCAGCGATTCCGCGAGGCTGGGCGCCCTGCCCGTGCGCGTCGCATGGGCCCCACCGCCCGCCGCGTCAGGCAACGCCGCAGCAGGCGAGCGCTCAGCCACGGACGACGCTCGTTCCGTGCGTGCCCGCGACGAGCCCCTCGACGTCCGCGAGCGTCCCGATTGCCGCCCGGTGCCCGGTCCGCTCGGCGTAATCGACGGCAGCTTCGACCTTCGGCCCCATGGAGCCGGCCGCGAATTCCGAGCCACTCAGCTCGGTTGAGGTCGCCCGGTCGATCCGTTGCTGCGACGGCTTGCCCCAGTCCCGGTAGACGCCGTCGACGTCGGTGGCCATGACGAACAGGTCAGCATCGAGGTCGCGCGCCAGGAGTGATGACGCGCGGTCCTTGTCGACGACGACCTCGGCGCCTTCGAGCGTGTGGGTCCCGGGGCGGTACATGGTGGGGATGCCGCCGCCGCCCGTGCAGATGACCACGGCGCCGTATTCCAGCAGCCATCGGATGGGCCGGATCTCGAACACCCGGCGCGGCAGTGGCGACGCGACCACTCGCCGCCACTTCGCGCCGTCCTGTTTGAAGACCCAGCCCTTCTGCGCGGCGAGCCGGTCCGCCTCTTCGTGCTCGTAGACCGGTCCGATGAACTTCTCGGGGTTGGCGAAGGCCGGGTCGTCCGGATCCACCTCGACCATTGTCAGGACGGTCGCGAACGGCTTGTCCGACGGCAGCAGGTTGCCGAGCTCCTGCTCGATCAGGTAGCCGATCATCCCCTCCGTCTGCGCACCAAGCACGTCGAGGGGATAGGTCTCGACGGCCGGGTACGCAGCGCCCTGGAGCGCGAGCAAGCCGACCTGCGGGCCGTTGCCGTGGGAGATCACGAGCTCGTGATCGGCGGCCAATGGGGCCATGGCTTCGGCCGCGACCCGGACGTTGGCCCGCTGGTTGTCGGCGGTCATCGGCTGCCCCCGGCGCAGCAATGCGTTCCCGCCGAGGGCGATGACGATGCGCATGCTCGGGCGCCCCCTCCCGCGCCGGTCAGTCGCCGATCGTGGCCACGAGAACCGCCTTGATCGTGTGCATGCGGTTCTCGGCCTGGTCGAACACGATCGACGCCGGCGACTCGAACACCTCATCGGTGACCTCCATCTGGGAGATCCCGAAGTGCGCGGCGAGATCGGCGCCGACCTTCGTGTCGGCGTTGTGGAAGGCCGGCAGGCAGTGCATGAACTTCACGTTCGGATTACCGGTCTTCGCCAGCGTCGAGACGTTGACCTGGTAGGGCCGGAGCTCCGGGATGCGCTGTGCCCAGACTTCCTTGGGCTCGCCCATCGAGACCCACACGTCGGTGTACAGGAAGTCCGCGCCCTTCACGCCCTCGTCGACGGAGTCGGTCAGGGTGATATGCGCGCCGGTCTGGCCGGCGATCCGATGGGCCTCGTCGACGAGCTCCTGGTGGGGCCACCGCGCCCGCGGACCGACAAGGCGCACGTCCATGCCCAGCTTCGCCCCGCCGATCATCAACGAGTTGCCCATGTTGTTCGCCGCGTCGCCCAGGAATGCGAATGCGATCTGGTTGAGCGGCTTGCCGGAGTGCTCGCGCATCGTCAGGAAGTCGGCCAGGATCTGGGTCGGGTGGAACTCGTCGGTCAATCCGTTCCAGACCGGCACGCCGGCCGTGCTGGCCAGCGTCTCGACGATCGACTGGTCGAACCCGCGGTACTCGATGCCGTCGTAGAGCCGGCCCAGGACGCGCGCCGTGTCCTTGATCGTCTCCTTGTGGCCCATCTGTGACGACTGCGGGTCGAGGTAGGTCACGTGCGCGCCCTGGTCGTAGGCGGCGACCTCGAAGGAGCACCGCGTCCGGGTCGAGGTCTTCTCGAAGATCAGGCAGATCTCCTTCTGGCGAAGGTGCTCCACCTCGGTCCCGGAGCGCTTCTCGGCCTTGAGGTTCGCAGCCAGGTCGATCAGGTAGCTGATCTCGTCCGGCGAGTAGTCAAGCTCCTTGAGGAAGTTGCGTCCCCGGAGCGAGGGGGCCGGTGGGGCCATCGTGGTCATGTCGAAGCCTCCCGTTCGAAGGTGTCAGGTCGTGCTACGGCTCGCGTTGTTGGCTGGCCGGGCGGTCACACGGGATCCCGGACGATCGGGCACGTCATGCAGTGCCCGCCGCCGCGGCCGCGCCCGAGCTCCGATCCGTCGATCGTCAGGACCTCGATCCCGGCGTGGCGCATCAGCGAGTTCGTGTACTCGTTCCGTTCGTACGCGACGACGACGCCCGGCTCGAGGGCGACGACGTTGTTGCCGTCGTCCCACTGCTCCCGCTCCGACTCCCAGCGGTCTCCGCCGGTCTCGATCACGCGCAGGGTCCTGAGCCCGAGGGCGTCCTTGACCGCCCCCAGGAACGACGGCTCGCGTCGCACATCGAACGTGCCGGCTCCATCGCCGGGCCGCACGGAGTAGGCAGTGATCGACGCGACCACCTTGGGGAACACGGTCACGGCGTCCCGATCGAGGAACGTGAAGACCGTGTCGAGATGCATATGGGCCCGATCCCGCGACATCCCGGCCGCAATGACCCGGTCCGCGGCACCCGCCTCGAACAATGAGCGGGCGATCTTCTCGATCATCTGGCCGGTCGTCCGCTCGCTCATCCCGATGGCGACGGTCCGGTTGCCGATCGGCATGATGTCGCCGCCTTCGCTGCTGACCCGGCCGAACGACTCGCCCTCCTGTTCGCGCGAATACCAGAACGGGAATCCGGCGCCGGCGAAGTCCGGGTGGAAGCGGTAGATGGCCTCGACGTTCAGCGCCTCCAGGCGGCGCGCCGGCCAGTACATCGGGTTGACCACGACGCCGCCATAGATCCAGGCCGACGAGTCGCGCGTGAAATAGCTGTTCGGGAGCGGGCGCAGGACGAAGTCGTCTGGCTCCATGGCCGACACCACGAGGGATCGCCGGGCGACCTGCCCGCCGCCCACTTCCTGGACCCCCCGACCTCGCAGGAGCTGCTCTGCCTCCTGGACCGTCAGCCCACCCACCAGATGGTCGGCGAGCGTCCGGGCATCCACTGTGTCGAGATATGCCCGGGCATCGTCGGCGACGCCGGCCCCGACGGTGAACGGGGTGACGGCCCGATCGAGGACCCACTTCCGCGCCTCCGGGGAGGCCAGCGCCCCGGCGAGAAGCTCCTCGAGGTAGACGACCTCGATTCCGCGTTCGCGCAGGAGGTCGGCGAACGCGTCGTGCTGTTGGCGTGCCCGGCGGACCCACAGAACGTCATCGAACAGGAGCTCGTCGTGGTTGCCAGGGGTCAGCCGCTTCAGCTCGAGGTCCGGCCGATGCAACATGACCTTCCGAAGCTTCCCGACCTCGGAGTGGACGCCGAACGCACGCGCCGTTTCGGCCATCGATGGATGGATGGCGGTGGTCATCGCGGTCTCCCATCGTTCCGTAACAGGCTGTCGCGGAGCCTCGGCCCCGCCCGGGCATTGGACACCGGCCCTTCAGGGCGAGGCATCACCCAGATGGGATGAGCGGTCGCTCGCCGCTATCGGCACGGACCGCCGGGCCCGCCGCCGCCAGGAGGCGGACCACCCCCGGAGTGGCGGGTGTACGCCATGTCGCAGAGGCGACGGCGCGGCAACAGTGTTCGGCGGGACTGTTCTCCACCAGGAGGTCGACGTGTCCGAAGCGACCGCGCAGCCGGATGAGGAGGCTGAGAGCCGACCGCTCAGCGTGATCGTCCTCGCGATCCTGTGCGGCGTGGCCCTGGTGCTGGCGGTCGTCCACCTGCTCCAGGCCCTGGCGATCGTGCCCTACTTCATTGGCCCCATCGCGATCCACGACTTCAACTGGTGGTACTCACTGATGTGGATCTCGATGATCTGGCTGTGGTCGGCGGCGATCAGGGCGGTCTGGACGCTCGATACCTCGGCGCCATGGTTCGTGCTCATCGTGGCCGGCTTCAACGTGTTGTTCGACTTCAGCACGATGGCGTTGTCGCCGAACGGCACGACCGACCTCAGCGCCAGCTTCATCGTCAGCCTGGCGATCTTCGGCTTCGCGATCCTCCCGAGCACCAAACACGCCTTCGCCGTCGATTAGTTCGCGGGCGCACACCCCCGCGCAAGCGTGTACGCGCCATGGGACTGCCGCGACCGGGCGAGCACCCTCTGCTCGCGTACGGGACCTGCGGCCAGCGACGCCGCAGGCAGGTTCGCGAAGGAGGCAGACATGACCGAAGCGATGACGGAGACCCGAACGACAACACGCAGCCGACCGATCGGCGTGATCGTCCTCGCCGCTCTGGCCGGTATCGCCCTGCTGCTGTCCATCGGGCACCTCCTGCAGGCACTGGGCATCCTGCCGTACTTCATCGGCCGGATCGAGATTCGTAACTTCAACATCTGGTACGTGCTGCTGTGGGGCCTGATGGTCTGGGTCTGGGCGTGGGCGATCCAGGCGATCTGGAACATCGATCCCGCGGCCTGGGTGTTCCTCATGGTCGTCAGCGGCTTCAACCTGCTGTTCGACTTCTTTGCGATGATCGGAGCCTCGACGACGTACACGGACCTGACCGCCAGCTTCATCGTCAACGGGCTGATCTTCGCCTACACGCTGCTGCCGGGGACCAAGCGCGCGTTCGCCGTGGAGTAGGGGCGCGCCGGAGGGCGCGCGATACGGCGGGACGACATCAATCGCGTCCCGGTGAGGCTGGTAACCGACCAGCTCCCGGGACGCGTTTTGGTTCTCGCGGAGCCCCGTTTGCCGCTGGCGGGTTGCCGCTGCCGGTTGCCGCTGCCGGCGCTATTGGGCTACCGACAGCACGGCGGCGACCAGGTACCCGAGCACGACGACCAGTCCCACCAACCGGCCGCCGTGCTCGAAGCCCTCGGGCAGCATCGAATTGGAGAGCATCGTCAGGACGGCGCCACCAGCGAAGGCCTCGGAGAACAGGCCCGTGACATGCGCGGACTGCGCCGCCAGGAATCCGATGCCGGCCGCGACCGCGCTCACGATCGTCAGCCCGATCCACATGTCCAGGATGCGTCGGTCGGCGTAGCCGGCCGCCCGCAGGTTGATCGTCCCGGCGATGCCCTCCGGGACGTTCGAAACGAACACCGCTGTCAGGAAGGCAACGTTGATCGTCCCGCCGAGCGCGAGCGTGATTCCCAGGATGGTTGACTCGGGGATACCGTCGAGAAGCGCGCCAAGGAACATGGCCGCTCCCGACCCTCCTGACGGCTCTCGTGCGGCGCCGTCGATGTCGCTACGAGTCTCGCCGCCGCTTCCGTCGACGATCCGGTCGGCCACGAAATAGACGATCGCGCCGAGCAGGAAAGCAAGGCCGATCCCTCGTCCGCGTTCGAGGTTCGACTCCGGGATCAGCTCGTAGGCCACCGCGCTGAGCAGCGCGCCGGCACCGAACCCCATCACCAGCCCGAGCGCGCGATGGGCGCCTTCCATGCGGCGAGCGAACGCCTGGCCGATGCACAGGGACCCGGCTGCGAGGCCACCCCACAGGATGGCAGCCCAGACATTCACGGGGCCTCACCGGCCCGTCTGGCCCGGCAGGCATGCGAGGCCGAGGCCACTGCCGCCGCCGGGGTCGCGGATCAGGTCACTCGCGGCCGCGCTGGCGCGAGGATGCCTGGCCTGACTGGACGGGTTGCCCGTTGGCTCCGTCCGGCTGCGCCTCGCCGGTCGGCGTCTGCATGAGCAACGAGCTCGCGACGTCGATTCCCGGCCCGACCTGGACCATTGCCCGCGTGTTGGACGCCAGCGCCGCCGCGACGTCGAGGCGCCGGCTCTCGACATCCCACTGCATCGCCGTCGGGTACTCGCGGATTCGCGAGTCGAGTCGTTCCAGCCGGACGACCTCGTTCTCGGCCTCGAGCTCGATCGCCGCCCGGTGCAGACGGATCCGCTGGCGTTCCTGTTCGTCTCGGTCGGCCAGGCGCAGGAGCTCGAGCTCATGGAGCTCCTGCTCCTCGGCGCGCTGCACGCCCGCGAGGCGGCGGGTTTCGCGCGACGCGACGAACTCGGTTGGCGGCCGGACGTCGGTCACCACGACCCGCGCAACCTCGACGCCGTAGGGCTCCAGGTCTGTCCCGATGTCCTCCCGGAGGCGCTCGCCGTCCGCGTCGCCGAGGTCGAGCACCTCGTCGGAGGTCTTGCTCCGAACGAGTAGCCGAACCGCGTCCTGACAGGACGCTTGGCACACGTGGTCGAAGTCAGGAACGGTGATGGTGAAGACGAAACGCTCGGGTGCCGCCACACGGAAGGTGAGCAGGATGACGATGTTGGTGCGCACGTCATCGCGCGTCGGGAACTCGCTGACGGTCGCCGCGAACGGGGTCTCGCGGGTCGTCACCAGGTGGCTGACGATGATCCACGGCGGAACCACATGGTTGCCCGGCTGGAGGGTCGCGTGGAACCGGCCCCGTCGGAGGAGAATCGCCTGGGAGCCCTCGGGGATCGGCACGATGAAAGCCTGGAACACCCCCAGGATCACGAGCGCGACACCGACGCCAACGCCACCGGCACGGAGCGCGATCGACACGTCGAAGATCAGCCCGGCCACTAACACGACGATGCCGGCGGTGACGAGCTCGTTTCGGACGCGAAACGCCTGCTGCGGGAGGACGACGATCGGCGGTCGGCCGCTCGCGTCGGGCGTGGCGAGCGCCTGGGCGGCGTCGCGGAGTGGAACGCGGACCTGGGTGAGCTGCGTTTCGGCGGCGGCCGCCGCGGAAGGTGTCGCGTCAGCCCCGGCGACCGCTGCGGCGGTGGCGCTCATCTCGGCCATGGCCGATCAGCCCCCGGTCGCCGACGGGGACGTGCTCTCGGCGGGCAGTCGCCGCGGGAGCGGTCGAGGGGCCGTAACGG
>DASXSA010000264.1:0-4173 GCA_036506235.1 Candidatus Limnocylindrales bacterium
CAGAGAGGGCGGCCGCCGCCGGCCGTTCGACAACACGCGGAGATATCCGCCGCCTTACGTGCCTCGCCGTCTGACGTACGAGGTGACCGAACGGATCGCCTCCGACGGAAGGGTGCTGGTCGAATTCGACGAGGCGGATGCACTGCGCGTCGTCGAGCTACTGGGGCAGGCCGGCGTGGCCGCCGTGGCGGTCTGCTTCCTGTGGTCGGTTGTGAACCCGGCGCACGAGCTGCGCTTCAAGACGCTTCTCGCCGAGCGATCTCCCGAGATCCCCGTGACCCTCTCGCACGAGCTGAACCCGACGATCCGCGAGTACCGGCGGGCGTCTTCGGCTGCGATCGATGCGTCGCTCAAGCCACTGATCAGCAGCTACTTGAAGGAGCTTGGACAGCGACTTCGCGAGGCCGGGTTCAAAGGCCGGCCGCTGATGGTCACAGCCGGTGGCGGGCTCCTCGACTTTGACGACGTGGTTCGGTCGCCCATCCATTCGCTGGGTTCCGGGCCCGCGATGGCCCCGGTCGCCGGGCGCCACTACGCCCTCGAAGAGGCCAGTTACGAGAACGCGATCGTCGCCGACGCGGGGGGCACCAGCTACGACGTGAGCCTCGTGCGCAAAGGCCGGATTCCGTGGACTCGGGAAACATGGCTCGGAGAAGAGTTCGCGGGTCACATCACCGGCTTTCCCTCGATCGATGTGAGGAGCATCGGCGCCGGCGGCGGAAGCATCGCCTGGGTCGACGAAGGAGGCCTGCTTCACGTCGGACCGGCCAGCGCCGGCGCGGAGCCCGGGCCCGCCTGCTATGGCCGCGGGTCATCGCTTCCGACTGTCACCGACGCGTGCCTCGTCCTTGGCTATCTGAACGCGGACAACTTCCTGGGCGGCCGGATGCACCTGGACGCCGAGGCCGCGAAGCTCGCCATCGAGACGCGTGTCGGGCGTCCGCTGGGACTCGACGCGGCGCGCGGCGCCGCGGCCATCCTCGAGGTCGTGACCGAGAACATGGCGCAGGCCGTGGAGGAGGTCAGCGTCCGGCTTGGCGTCTCGCCCGCAGATGCCGTGCTCGTCGCCGGTGGAGGGTCGTCAGGCTTCAACTGCGTCGCGATCGCGCGTCGCCTTGGATGTGGGCTCGTGCTGATGCCCAGGGTGGCCGCCGGCTTGAGCGCCGCAGGGGGCCTGCTGGCCGACCTCACCCTGGAAGTCCGCGAGACGCTTCCGACCACGACGGCAAGCTTCGACTTTGCGTCGGTGAACGCGGTGCTGGATCGCCTCGGCGACCGCTGCAACACGTTTCTCCAGGGCCCGGCGGCAGCCTCGGTGGCTACGGCTGTCGAGTATTTCGCCGAGGCGCGTTATCCCGACCAGGTCTGGGAGCTGGAGGTCGCGCTGCAAACGACCGCGTTCCGGTCCACGGAAGACGTCGAGCTGTTGAGGTCGGATTTTCATCGCTCGCACCGCGAGTCTTTTGCCGTGGCCGATGTGGCGTCTCCGGTCGAGGTCATAACGTGGGGCGCACGAGCGCGGGGGATCCTCGCCCGAACCGCCATCGCCGGGGACGCCGGGTCAAGCTCGCCGGCGACGAACCAGCCACAGAGGCGAAGAGCGGTGTTCGCCGGGCGGTCGATCGAATGCGACGTCTACCAGCTGGACATGATCCCCGGCGGAGGCGCGGTGAGCGGTCCGGCCGTGGTCGAATCGCCGACGACGACGGTGGTGCTGCCGGAAGGCGCGTCGCTGACGCTCAGCGCCAGAGGGTCGCTCCTGATCCACCCGACCAACGACGGTCTCGCTCCATGACCTCGCCCGGCCGGGCAAGGGACCCGGTGGCGCTCGCGGTGCTCAGCAGCAGGTTCGAAGGGGTGGTCCGGAGCATGCGCAACACGCTGACCCGGGCGAGCCGGTCAGGCGTCGTCAACATCGCCCGCGACTTCTCGTGCTGCCTCGTGACCGCGGATGACGAGCTGCTCGTCTGGGCGGAAAGCCTGCCGATCCAGGTGCTGAGCGGCCCCGACCTCATGGCGCGAGCGATGAAGGAGTTCCATCCCGTGCTGGCCAGGGGCGATGCATTCCTCCACAACTCCCCGTACCACGGCGCCACCCACGCCGCCGATCACTCGATCCTCATCCCTGCGCTCGACGATTCGGGCAGGCACCGATTCACGGTCGTCGCCCGAGCGCACCAGGCGGACTGTGGCAACGCGACTCCCACTGCCTACGCGGCCACCGCGCGCGACGTGTACGAGGAGGGGGCGTTGATCTTCCCGTGCGTCCGTGCGCAGCAGGACTACGCCGACAGCGAGGACCTCATTCGGACCTGCCGCCTGCGGATCCGCGTGCCAGACCAGTGGTGGGGCGATTACCTCGCGCTGGTGGGATCGGCGCGGATCGGCGAGCGGCAGCTGCTGGCGCTCGGCGCCGAGCTTGGCTGGGATGCGCTCGAAGCCTTCAGCCGGGACTGGCTCGAGTACAGCGAGGGCCTGATGCGGGCTGCCATTCGTGAGCTGCCCGCCGGGCGGATCACTGTCGAGACACGCCACGATCCGATCCCGGGGTTCCCCGAAGGGATTCCGATCAAAGTTGACCTGGTGATCGACCCGCACGACGCGCTCCTCGACGTCGATCTGCGCGACAACATCGACTGCCAGCCGTGTGGGCTCAACCTCAGCGAGTCCACCGCCCGCGCGGCCGTGCTGGTTGGAATCTTCAACAGCGTCGACCACCGTGTGCCTCCCAATGGAGGAAGCGCCCGCCGCGTCAACATCCACCTTCGCGAGAACTGCGTCGTGGGCATACCGCGACACCCCGCGAGCTGCTCGGTCGCGACGACCAACGTGTTCGACCGGCTGGCGAACGCCGTGCAGAGGGCCGTCGCCGAGCTCGCCGCCGGCCACGGCATGGCCGAGGTTGGCCTGAGCCTGCCGGCCTCGGTCTCGGTGATCTCCGGCCACGACCCTCGGCATGACAACGCGCCTTACATCAACCAGCTCATCCTCGCGTGGACCGGAGGGCCCGGAGGTCCGGCCGAGGACGGCTGGCTCACGATGGGCGGACCCGGCGACGGCGGCGCCCTGCTGCGCGACAGCGTCGAGATCGATGAGCTCAAGCACCCGCTTGTCGTGTGGGAGCAGAAGCTCTTGCCGGATACAGAGGGCGCGGGCCGGCGGCGCGGCGCCCCGTCAGCGATTGGCGAGTTCGGGCCGCTCGATGCGCAGATGGACGCGTTCTTCCTGAGCGACGGGACCGTCAACCCGCCCATGGGAGTGCGCGGAGGGCTGCCGGGGGGCCGGGCCAGCCAGTTCCTGCGCCGGCCCGACGGCGACCTGGTTCCGCTCGATCTGTGCGGCAGCGTCGTGGTTCAACCGGGCGAACGGCTGGTCTCGATCTCGACCGGTGGGGGAGGCTACGGCGATCCGCGCGAGCGGGAGCCCGAGCGCGTTGCGGACGACGTCCGCGAGGGCTGGATCTCGACCACGCGGGCGGCTGAGGTTTATGGAGTGGTCGTCAGCACCGAAGGCGTGGTGGACCAAGCGGCAACCGTGGCCTCGAGGCAGGCGGGCGACCGATCGCTCGCATGAAGATCACCGGGGTCGAGGTCCACAACCTCCACTATCGCTACCCGGACGATGAGGTCCATCGCTGTGCCGAAGGCCACATGGGATCGCGCCTGACGACGCTCGTCTTCGTCACCACCGATGCCGGCCTCACCGGCGTTGGATCGGCCTACAGCCATCCAGGCGTTCTGCGGTTGATCATCGAAGGTCACCTGGCCCCGTTCCTGGTCGGTCGCGACCCAACGCAGATTGATGAGCTGTGGGACACCATGTACTCCCTGACCCGGTGGTACGGGCGGAAGGGTGCGGCAATCTCGGCGCTCGGGGCGGTCGACATCGCCCTGTGGGACTTGGGGGGCAAGCTCGAGGGAGCTCCGGTGTACGAGCTGCTTGGCGGTCCAAAGCAGGCCGCTGTCAAGGCCTACGCCAGCGGGCTGCTCTGGCAGGACGACCTGGGGCTGCTCGAGGCCGAGGCACGGCGCCACCTGGCCGACGGCTTCTCGCTCATGAAGATGAGACTGGGCAGAGACGCCACGTACGACCGCGACGCCGTGTCAGCCGTGACGCGGGCCCTCGCCGGGGCAGCCCGGCTGGCGGTCGACGGCACCCACCGCTACACCGAAG
>DASXSA010000265.1:0-12362 GCA_036506235.1 Candidatus Limnocylindrales bacterium
CGCGGTCCGGCCGGTCACCGCCACGCGGATGGCCATGAACAGGTCGCCGGCCTTCCAGCCCCGCTCCTCGGCCAGGCGCCGGAGTGGAGGCTCCAACTCATCCGCCTCGTAGCTGACCTGCCCGACCGAGGCAATGACGTCGCGCGCGGCCGAGAGCGCTTCGTGGGTCGTGCCCAGGTCCCAGCGTTTCGTCGGGAACACCGAGACGTCGACGGCCACCTCGTCCACGAACAGGAAGCCGATCAGGTCGCCGATCGCCCCCAGGGTGGGCAGCCGCTCCTGGATCACGGGCAGCAGGGCGCGGATCTCCTCGTCCGTGGGTATTCGGTCGATTCGCCCGGCCGCCAGCTCGGCCTCGAGGAACGGCCGCAACCGATCGATCACGTCATCCGGCGGCAGGCGGCGGATCCATTGTCCGTTGAGCCACTCGAGGCGCTCCCGGTCGAAGACCGCACCGGCCTTCTGGACGTGCGCGACGTCGAAGCGCTCGACCAGGGCCTCGAGCGAGAGGACCTCCTCCTCGGTGCCCGTCGACCAGCCCAGGAGCGCCAGGTAGTTGACCATCGCCTCACGAACGAAGCCCTCGGCGATGTAGTCCCCGATCGCCGTCTGGCTCTTCCGCTTGCTCATCTTGGTCCGGTCGGGGTTGAGGATGAGCGGGAGGTGGCCGAACGCCGGCTCGGCCTCTCCGAGGGCGCGGAACAGCAGGATGTGTTTGGGCGTATTCGAGAGATGGTCCTCGCCGCGGATCACGTGGCTGATGCGCATCGCGGCATCGTCGATCACCACCGTGAAGTGGTAGAGCGGCGTCCGGTCGGCGCGGACGATCACGAAGTCGCCGCCCAGGTTGGCGGTGTCGATCTCGACGCGGCCGCGGATCATGTCGTCAAAGGAGATGACGCCCTCCGGCACCCGGAAGCGCAGTGCGGCGACGCGGCCCTCTGCCTCGAAGGCGGCGCGCTCGGCTGGGGTGAGTCGCGCGCAGCGACCGCTGTAGCGGGGCGGCTGGTGCGCGGCCTCCTGCCGGCGGCGGTCCGCCTCGAGCTCTTCCGGGGTGCAGTAGCAGGGATACGCCAGGTCGGCGGCAAGCAGACGCGCGGCCGCCTCGCGGTAGATCGGCAGGCGCTCCATCTGGCGGTACGGCCCGAACGCCCCGTGGTCTGCGTCGCCCGCGACGTCGGGCCCCTCATCCCACGTCAGGCCGAGCCAGTGAAGCCCGTCGAGGATGTCCTTCTCGTAGGCGATCGACGAGCGGACGACGTCCGTGTCCTCGAGGCGCACGATGAACGTGCCGTCGTTGTGCCGGGCGAACAGGTAGTTGAAGAGCGCCGTCCGCGCCGTCCCGATATGCAGCGGACCGGTAGGGCTCGGCGCAATTCGGACGCGGATGTCGGACATGCGCCGATTGTACGTTTCGGTTCCGGCGACCCCCGGCCTGGGCGTCGGCTCGTGGCCGTTCTGCGTCAGATATGAGTGGCAGTAGTGCTAGACGCAGCATCCGCAGCGTTTCGACGGTTATCTGTCCCGGCGCACGTTCGCGCGCGGCACCTTTTGGGAGTCGGAAGGCGCAGCAAGGAGCTCGAACTGCGTCTAACACCACCGCGGGTTAGTAAATGACGCAGACCGCGACCGGGCCGCGCTTTCAGGACGAGGCCGGCCCGCACCATGGGCGCTCTGCTGCGGGAATCTGACGCAGATCGAAGCCGGCGGCGCTGGCCTCAGATACCAGCGGTGGGCACGCCATGGAAGAGCCCCGGATCGGCCTCTCCTGGGAGGACGTGGATGAGCGAGGCGGGCCGCAATCCGAGCGTTGCCCGGCCGCGCGGGCCGTCGAGCGTCAGGGAGTCCAGCGATTCGGAGCGCGCGAGCACGGTGATGTGGGCGCCCGGAGTGAGGGCGCGAGCCTCGAGGTACGACAACAGCGCGGGGTCCTCCTCGGCCTCCTCCGTGATCCGGTAGACGGTGGCCCGAGTCCCCGCTTCCATCTTCGATAGCAGCTCGCCTGCCGGCCGGCGACGGGCGGTCGCAGCGTCGATCGGGTTGCCATGGGGACACGTCTCGGGGTGGCCGAGCATCTCGTCCAGCCGCGTTTCGACACGCGGCGAGATCGCGCCCTGCAGCCGGGCGGCCTCCTCGTCCGATTCCGCCCAGCCGAGGCCGACCACCGCCGTGAGCAACCATTCGAGCAGGGCGTGGCGTCGGAAGATCCCATCGGCTGCCGCACGTCCGGCGTCGGTGAGCACCAGCTCCCGTCCATCGGCCTGCGAAACAAGACCATCGGCCGTGAGGCGGCGGAACATCTCGGATGCAGCCTGGGTCGAGACGCCGAGGTGCCTGCCGACCTGGGCGGCGGTCACGTGGCGGCCGTCAACGGCCATGACCCGGAGCGCGAGGAGGTATTCCTGCGCAGCCTGGGAGAGGTCGTCGTGGTCGTGTCGGCGGCCTTGGCGGGTCCCAACGGTGCCCGCCGGCCCGCGGGACGGGGGCGTGATCGTCACGAGGAGTCGGCCGCCGCGCGGCGAGAGGCGTCCGGCAACCGGAACCGTCCGGCGGCGGCCCCGGCTGCACCGATGACGTAGCCGACCGCAAGTGCGCTCACCAGCACCATGCTCGTGGTGAAGACCGGACCTCGTCCGCCACCCGTCACGCTGAGCACCGCCGCCACCGGAATCCCCGCCAGGAAGGCCCCGATCGTTCCGATTGCTGCGACGTTTGCGAGGAATGGGAGCGCGAGCAGCAGCCCGATCACCAGCGGTTGAACCAGCCAGGGCAGCACCCCGGCCGCGTCCGAACAACCAGCCGAGAAGCGGCCACAGCCCGTGAGCTCACCGAGCAGGGCGGCGAGAACGAATCCAAGCGGCGGCCAACCGAGGAGGATCGGCACGACTCGACGGCCGACCGGGCCCGAGATCCAGCCGGGAACGGCAAAACCGATGGCCTCGTCGCCGTCGGCGGGCTCGGGGTCGTCCGGCCACGATTCCTGCCACGAATTTCCGGACGGTGCGCCTTCTCCTGCCCGCCGCCAGTCCGTCCACGCCTGGCCGCCTGGTGCCCCCGCAGTCGTGCCGGCGGACCATGCCGGATTGGCGGCTTCGGTCCATGAGCTGCCGGATGCCTCCGTCACGCCGGGCGAAGGGGCGGCGGAATCGCGAGATGGCCCAGGGCCTGTCCCCGTCGACGTTCGACGACCGCGCGCCTGGTACTCCGGGCCGTGCTTGCGGGGATCGGCGTATTCCTTTGGGTTGACGCGCCAGTACGTTCCCGACCCCGATCCGTACCACGAGCCTCCCGCCCAGTCAGGCTCGAAGGGCTCGTCGTCGACACCGTCGTAGGAGGTCGATCCCATGGTCGCCCGACCACCGGGCCGCTCGCTTCGCCCACGGGACGATCCCTTCCTCCCGGTGCCCGAGCCGGCGCTTCCCGCGGGCCGTCGTGGTTGCGGGCCTGCATCGGTTGAACGGGCGGCGCCTGTCGCGCCCCCGGGGCCCGGCGGCGAACCTCCCTGGGACGGACGCCCGGATCCTGAGCGCGACCACGTCGCGCGCCCTCGATCGGGATCCGCGGCCCACGTCGGAGGAGTTGGCCTGGCGCTTGGCGTGCGGTTGGTCGACCGTCGGCCCCGGGTCGGGCCAACGATCGCCTCGTAGGCCGACTGGATCGCGAGGAAGCGCGGCATCGCCGCTGCGCCCGCCGAATCGGGGTGATAGAGCTTCACGAGGCGGCGGTAGGCGCGCTTGACCTCGGCCAGCGATGCCGTCCGGGGGAGTCCCAGCGTTCGATAGGGGTCGGTGGGCACGGCCATCAGGCAGGCAACGGCGGGCTCACGCGAAGAGCTCGCCGACCGGTGCCAGCTCGAAGCTGGCCACCGCCTCGGCCGCGAGCCGTCCGTGGGAGTCGTTGGCCGACGGGCGGTGATAGCGGCTGAGCATCCGGACGGCCTGCCCTTCGATGACGCCCGCCTGGCGGAGTGCCTCGACCGCCGCGGCCCATCCCGCGCGGCCGGCGCCGTCTCCGTCCTCGATCTTCACTGCCATCCCGGACGGACCTGCGGAGACGCCGCTTGGACGTCCGCCGGGCAGGACGGCGATCCCTCGCAGCCCTTCCGCCCCGCCCTTACTGATGACGCTGCCGGGCGCTGCCTTCATGAGCGACGTGTCGAGCCGTTCGCGGCTTCCGGCAACCATCTCCGGGTTGGCGAGCATCGCATCGCGGATCCTGAGCAACGCGCCGGCCAGCGCGGAGCGCGGATCTGCGGCGGGCACGGAAGCTGGGTCAGCCAGGAGAGCGTAGGCCCTGGCAACCTCACGGAGGGGGAACGCGAAGGTCTGAATGCCGCATGCGTCGATCGCGGCGACCAGGCGGTCGGGCCGGGTTCCAAAGGCTCTTGCCACCGCGGAACGGTAGGCGACCTGGGACGGGTGGTCGGGCTGCCAGTACGTCTCGGGCGGCCAGCCCTTCAGTCGGCTCAGCAGGATGAATGACGTGTGCTGGCCGGAGCAGTTGTGCCGAACCGGTCCGGGCTTCTCGCCGTCGCGTGCCAGCCGAGCAGCCGTGAGCGCGTCCAGCGGTGCATTTTCCGCTCCACATGCGAGCATGCCCTGGCTGAGTCCGGCGCGTCGGTAGATGGCCTGGAGGGTGCGGACATGAAGGTCTTCGCCGGAGTGCGAGCTCGCCAGGAGAGCCAGCTCGGGCGGCGTCAGGTCGAACGCGTCGATGCCGCCGGCTTCGACAAGAGCCAGAAGGCCGAACGGCTTGACCGTGGAGCGCAGCGTCACCGGCCACTCAGGGTCGCCGAGTACACGGACGATCGAACCCGTCGCGTCGACCTCGACGATGTGGCCACGGTGCTCACTCTCGACGATCTCCCCGCGGACCTGCCGAACGAGCACGGGCGGCGCCGACCCGCGGCTGGGCTGCCGAGCACGGGAGCCGGCTCTGAGCGTCCCGGCGCTGTTTCGGGGTCGTGCGGGGAGGGCTGTGGACAGGGCGAAATCTCCAGGTTCGAGGGCGTCGTCGGGAAGGCGCGCAGCAGCGCGAGGATACCGCTGGACGTCGGCGTGCGAGTTGGAAATCGAAGCAGCAGCCGGGCCGGAATAGGCGTGTTTTCGCCCGCACGGACCGGGGGTCCAGGCGACGGCCTGGGCACTGGGCCACCGCCCGGACGAGCCCCGGTCGTGCAGCCCGACGCTAGCGGTCAGCTGGGCAAGCGTCAATCAGGGAATCGGGTGATTTTGCGGTGCTAGCATCCAGCGGCGAAGACGCCCAAGAGCTCCGATGACGCTCCGACAGGAGGCCTCGCGTGTCGGCACCCACCACTGCCGTTCAGGCGCCCGATAGCTCCCGCTGGCCCGGGCTCCACATCTCGACGCATCCGGCCGTGCTGCACAAACTGGCCATTCTCCGCGCCGAGACCACCGAGCCGAAGAAGTTCCGGGAGATCGTCCGCGAGCTCTCGTGGCTGCTGGGGTACGAAGCGCTGGCCGACGCCCGCATCCGGCCGCTCACGGTCCGCACTCCCCTGGAGGAAACTCAGGCCGCCGAACTCGGCGACCGGATCGGGCTCGTGCCGATCCTGCGGGCCGGATTGGGCATGGTCGACGCGATGCTCGAGCTGATGCCAACGGCCGAGGTCTGGCACCTGGGGCTGTTCCGGGACGAGCGCACGCTGCGGCCCGTCGAGTACTACAACAAGCTGCCCGACTCCGCGACCGTGGACCTATGCCTCATCCTCGATCCGATGCTCGCGACGGGCGGGTCGGCAACCGCCGCGATCGATGTCCTGAAGCGCTGGGGGGCCGTCCGGATCAAGCTCGTCAACCTCATCGCCGCCCCGGAGGGCGTGGAAGCCGTGACCCGGGCGCATCCCGACGTGCCCATCCACTGCGCCGCCCTGGACCGTCAGCTCAACGACCGTGGCTACATCCTGCCCGGCCTGGGCGATGCCGGAGACCGCCAATTCGGGACAGGCGGCACCTAGCCCCGAGGCAAGAATAGAGGCCGGTCCTCGCGACCGGCCTCTGAATGGGTGGCGTTACGGAAGCCCGTGCTCAGTTGCCGCCGGGGTTGAGCGTCACCGTCTGCTTCTGGAAGCTGGCGCCCTTCGTGTCGACGCTCGTGCCCAGCGCGGTGACCGCTGCCTGGGCGAGATCGGTACGGTAGGCACCTGCGGTCGGAGCCGCCTTCAGGATCTTGTACGTGGTCGCGATCTGGATCGTCTGATCCCAGAGCTTCTGGTCCAGGACGCCGACGCCGTTCGGGGACGGCCAGATCAGGGCGTTGATCTCGTTCATCTGCCAGGCCTGGTGGCTGGCGCCGAGCTGCGAGCCAGCCTTCAGCACGATGTCGACGCATTTCTGCTGGTTGTCGCGGCAGTAGGCCCAGCCCTTGAAGGATGCCTTCAGGAAGCGCGTCGCGACATCCTGGTTGTTGCCCTGCTTCAGCCATGAGTCGCGGGCGAAGATCTGGTCCTGGAGCATCGCGGTCCCGACGGCCGGATCGTTGAAGTCGAGGACGTTGAAGTCCGTGGGCTGATATAGCTGGCCGGTCTGCGGGTTCTTCGCCTCGAGGACCTGCGCGTACTCGTTGTAGATCATCGCCTGCGCCACGTCGAGATCGCCCTTGAGCAGTCCGGACATGTCGAAGTTCTGCTTGATCACGGTTTCCTTGGCCGGATCGAAGCCCGCCTTCACGAGGGCCGCGAAGAGCTCGGGTTCATTGCCCAGCAGCCAGCTGCCGATCTTCTTGCCGTGGAAGTC
Source organism: Candidatus Limnocylindrales bacterium (assembly GCA_036506235.1). GTDB lineage: Bacteria > Chloroflexota > Limnocylindria > Limnocylindrales > CSP1-4 > CF-16. The sequence continues at coordinate 6,756 of DASXSA010000265.1, forward strand.
GTTGATCGTGGTGATGTTCTTGCTCTTGAAGGACGCCATCCGCGTGCCCGACCGCTGGAAGACCTGCGCGATCGAGACGAGGTCGGTCCCGTTCTCGCGTGACTGGAGCATCTTCGGGAGCCAGCCAGTGCCGATATCCGCGGTGTTCACCGCAACGGCGTTGATGTTGTCGACCTGCGGCCCACCGAGCAGGAAGCTGACATCCAGGCCTTCGTCCTTGTAGTAGCCCTGATCGAGCGCCGCGTAGTAGCCGGCGAACTGCGCCTGGGCGACCCACTGCAGCTGGAACTTCACCTTCGTGATCGCACCGGGGGAAGGACTCGCCGCGGCCGACGCGCCTGCTGCTGGCGATGGGCTGGCTGCGGTCGAGGCGCCGGCGGGCGACGGGCTTGGAGCCGCGGTGCCGGTACAGGCCGCCAGCGCCACGGACAGGGCCGCGATGAGCGCAGGGCCAGTTCGAGCGAACTTCATTGTTGCCACTCCTCCTCCATGCGAGGCCCGCCCGAGCTTCCTCCGACGACCGGCGCCTCCGCAGGGCGCGATGGTAGGCCAAGCGGCCGCGCGGTCACAGCGGCGTTTCGCGGGCCACTCCCCAGGGAGCGACGATCCGTTCGGCGACGACCACCAGCACGTAGAACGAGATGCCGAGCAGGCACGCGAGGACGATGGCGGCCCACGCGCCAGGGTAGTCCGAAATACCGGTCTCGTTGGTGATGAAGATGCCCAGCGAGTAGAGAGGCCCGCCGAAGAACTCCCCGACCACCGCACCGATGACGCTGAGGGTCGCCGCGATTCGCAGCGCCGTGAACCAGTACGGGAGGGCGTTGGGAACCCGGAGCTTGCGGAGCGTTTCCAGCTCCGACGCGGCATACGAGGCCATGAGCTCAAGGGACGCCGGGGCCACTTCCGTCAAGCCACGAACCGTGTTCACCAACACCGGAAAGAACACCATGGCGGCGACGATGACCATGCGCGGCAGAGGGCTCTCGTAGCCGAACCAGTTCAGGGTGATCGGCGCGAAGGCGATGATCGGCACCGTACTGGCGCCGACCGCGATCGGCACGAGCGTGTCGCGGGCCCCGCGCCAGCGCGCCGTTGCCAGGCCCGCGAGCGTGCCCAGCGTGACCCCGACCACGAGGCCACCGACTGCCTCGCTCGCCGTGAAGGCGACGCCGCGCGAGAGCGTCGTCGGCCAAAGGTCGGCCAGCTTCGACCAGATGGCGCTTGGCCGCGGGAGGAGGAACGCCTGGACCTGGAGCGCGAGGAGGCTGATCTCCCAGATCCCGATGACGGCCACGAACACGACCGCTGCGGGCAGCCAGCCCCCGACGCGCGCGGTCAACCGGGACGTCACGCCAGGCCCTCCGCCCGGATCCTCGCGGCGTCTGACGCCTCGATCTCCTCCAGCTCACGACCCTCGGGCTCGTGGCGGCGGAGCGTTTCGCGGACCCTGGTGACGAGCTCGAAGTAGCGCGGCAGCTCGCGCGTTTCGACCGTTCGCGGCTGAGGCAGATCGACCTCGATGACGCGCGCGATCCGGCCTGGTCGTGGGGACATGACGGCGACCCGCGTGGAGAGGAACACGGCTTCCGGAATCGAGTGGGTCACGAATACCACGGTTGTGCCGGTCTGGCCCCAGATCTTCATGAGCTCGAGGTTCATTCGCTCGCGGGTCATCTCGTCGAGGGCGCCGAACGGCTCGTCCATCAGAAGCAGCTTCGGGTCGAACGCGAGCGCGCGGGCGATCGCAACCCGTTGCTGCATCCCACCCGACAACTGCCACGGATGCTTCCCTTCGAAACCCTCGAGCTCGACGAGCTTCAGGAGCTCCGCGGAACGCCGCGATCGTTCCGCTCTGCGGAAGCCCATGATCTCGAGCGGGAGCTCGATGTTCCGGTCGATCGTGCGCCAGTCCATGAGGACCGGCGCCTGGAAGACCATCCCGTAGTCACGATCGAGGCGGGCGCGCGCCGCGGGCTTGCCGTTCACGAGCACTCGGCCGGCGGATGGGCTCGTCAGGTCCCCGATGAGGCGGAGGAGAGTCGATTTGCCACACCCGGAGGGGCCGATCAGCGAAACGAACTCGCCCTGGCGGATGGTCAGATCGATGTCCTCCAGCGCCCTCACCGCGGATTCGCCGCTGCCGAAGGTCTTCTCGAGGCCGTCGACTTCGACGACCGGTCGTGCAGTGGACCGCGCCTTGGTCCGGTCTGCGGCCGACCTGCCGGTCTCGCTCTCGGTCATTGGCCGGGCGACACGTCGAGGGTGCCGTAGCGTCTCCGCAGGACCACGGCCTCGGCCAGCTTTACGAGACCAACAAATACGAGGCCGACGGCCGAACACAGCACGATCGTCGCCCACAACCGCTCGGGCGCAGTCACGTAGTACTGGTTGTAGTTCACGATCGCGCTGGCGAGCCCATCCTGGATGCCCGCCGGGATCTCGCCGATGATCGCGCCAATCACCGCCGCGGCCGCGGCGATTCGCAGCGCGGCGAAGAGATACGGCAGGGATGCCGGCATCCGAAGTCGCATGAGGATCTGGCGCCGTGAGGCGGCGTAGGACCGGAAAAGCTCGAACGCCCTTGGGTCGGCGGCGCGGAGACCTCGCAGGGCGCCAATGGTCACCGGAAAGAACGTCAGGTACGCGGTGACGAGCGCGACGGACAGCCAGCCGGCCTTGGTGGCGTTCACGACGATGGGTGAGATCGCCAGGATCGGCACCGTCTGGGACGCGACGACGTAGGGCACGAGCGCGCGCTCGGCGAGCTGCGAATGGACGAACCAGACGGCGAGCCCCAGACCCAGGATGCCACCGAACACGAAGCCCACGAGCGCCTCGCGGAAGGTGAACAGCGCCTGGCCACTGAGGACGAGTCCGAGTGGTGGGCCATTGCGCTGAGCCGGGTCGACGAAGGCACGAGTGACGTCCCAGACGTGCGGCAGCGAGAGATCGTCGGCGATCCGCCACTGGAGAGGCGGTCGATGCTCGTAGTCGATGCGGACTCCGAACACCGTCCCATGGATGAACCAGGGATCTCCGCCAAGCCACTTCGCGGCTTCCCAGATCAGCACCACGGCGAGAAGCACAACGATCGCCACGGCCGCCTTCCGCCACACACTGATGCTGCGCCTTCCGACAGAAGCAGCTCGCGCGGTCGGCGACAGCGAGCCGGCGGCGACGGCCATGGGCTTAGGCGGTGACGGCCTGGTCGGAGATGTCGAGGGCCCGGTCGATGATCTCGAAGCCCTCCGCGAGCTGGTCCTCGGTGATACAGAGCGGCGGGTTCGTGTGGATCATGTGGTTCGCGACGAAGGTGTACAACCCGTTGTCCCGGAAGAACCTGCCGATCGCCTTCATCTCGTCACTCGTGCCGTTGTAAGGCGTCATCGGCGTGTACGGCTGGCGGCTGCGAACGACCTCAAGGACGCCGAACAGCCCCAGGCCACGGAACGTCCCGACGCTGGGGTGCTTCTCGTACAGACGCCGGTGCCAGTCCCGCTGGACCTCGCCCATCCGTGCGGCGTTCTGGATCAGGCCTTCGTCCTCGTAGACACCGATCGTGGCGAGCGATGCGGCGAGCGAGACCGGGTGCGACGAGTACGTGAGCCCGCCGCTGTAGTAGATCGACTCGAACTTCTCCGCGATCCGGCGGCGCATCGCCACAGCCCCCAGCGGCAGGTACGAGCTCGTGAGGCCCTTGGCCATGGTCATCAGGTCGGGCACGACGTCCCAGTGATCGACCGCGAACCAGCGGCCGGTCCGCCCGAACCCGGCCATGACCTCGTCGGACACCATCAGGATGTCGTAGCGGTCGCAGATCTCGCGGACGCCCTGGATGTAGCCGTCCGGCGGCACGAGGACCCCGTTCGTGCCGACGATCGTTTCGAGGAAGATCGCCGCGATCGTATGGGGACCCTCGTAGCGGATGACATCCTCCAGCCCGCGCAGGCTCTCCTCGACCGGCCGTGGATCCTTCTCGCCCCAGCGATGGGTGTCCGGGTAGCGGACCACCCCGACCAGACCTGGTTCGTTCGGCCAGCGCCGTGGGTCGCCGGTCAGGGTCATCGCGCCCATCGTGGCGCCGTGATAGGAGCGGTATCGGGCGAGGACCTTATAGCGGCCCGTGAAGTGGCGCGCGATCTTGATCGCGTTCTCGATGGCCTCGGCTCCGCCCAGCGTGAAGAAGACCTTGTCCAGGTCGCCCGGCAGGATCTCGGCCAGCTTCTGTCCGAGCCGGGCGCGAACCTCCGTCACGAACGCGGGCTGCACATACTGGAGCTTGGTGGCCTGCTCGGTGATCGCGTCGATGACCCGCCGGTTGCCGTGGCCGATGTTGACCGACATCAGCTGGCTGTTGAAGTCGAGGATCCGCCTGCCGTCCGGCGTGTACAGGTAGACGCCTTCGGCGTGGTCGATGGCGATGGGGTCCACCGCACCCTGGATCGACCACGAGAAGAACGTGTACTCGCGCGAGAGGCGGACGATCTCCTCCGCGGTCAGGCCGGGCGCAGTGCTGATGCCCATCTCAACCTCGCTGCGGTCTCGCTCGGCGGCAGGATGGTCGTCGCCGGGGTCGCCATTACATCACAACCGCGGTTGCGTTCCGCGCGTCGGGCCTCGCGGCCGAGCGGCGAGCGGGGACCCCTCAGGCCGGGACGCTGGCGACCTCACGGGCGCAGCGCAGGATCGCCTCGGCGGATACGTCGATGTCCGCCTCGGTCGTGCTCCAGTTCGACACCGAAACGCGCATGGCGGCGACCCCGTGCCAGGTCGTCCCGGACAGCCAGCAGGTTCCGTCGCGCTGGACTGCAGCGATTACCGCGCGCGTGTAGTCATCCGCGGCGGCCGCATCCCCGGGACCGGTTCCTGGCGGACTGAAGCGGACGAGTACCTGATTGAGGACCACATCGTTCAGGATTTCGACGCCCGGCTCTTCCCGCAATCGATCGGCCATCCGGCGGGCAAGGCGAGAGCAGCGCTCGATGAGCTCGGCGACCCCCGACCGCCCCAGGGCACGAAGAGCGGCGTAGACCGCGAAGCCGCGCGCCCTGCGCGACGACTCCGGGACCCAGTTGTAGGAGTCGCGTTCCGCTCCGGCGGTCTCCACGTAGTACGCGGCTCCGAGCGTCATCGCGTCGTGGTGCGGAGCGGGATCGCGAACGAACGCCAGCCCGGAGTCGTACGGGACGTTCAGCCACTTGTGGCTGTCCGTCGTCCACGAGTCGGCCTCGGCGACACCGACGAGCAGCGCGCGAATCGCCGGCGATGCTGCCGCCCACAGGCCAAACGCACCATCGACGTGGAGCCAGGCGCCACGCCCCCGCGCGAGAGCGCCGATCTCCTCGAGCGGGTCGAAGGCCCCCGTGTTGACGTTCCCGGCCTGCGCGCAGACGACAGTCGGGCCGGACGGCAGGCCGGCCAGCGTGGATCGTAGGGCGTCCGCGCGCATCCGTCCCTGGTCGTCCGTCGGTACGCGATGGACCCGCGTGCGCCCAAGGCCGAGCATCTGGAGCGACGCGAAGATCGTCACGTGCGCCTCGTCCCCGACGACGACGTGGATCTCCGGCGCACCGAAGAGGCCCCGCTCCTCGACGTTCCAGCCAT
>DASXSA010000266.1:0-4231 GCA_036506235.1 Candidatus Limnocylindrales bacterium
GCCAGGCTGATCCAGAAGCGGGCCGCTTCCCTACTCGGTCGCAGTCCTCAGCCGGTCACGGACGCGCCCGAGCGGCAGGCTGGCGACGGCGAGCCCGGAGATGAGAGCAGCGACACCGAGCAGCTGACCCGGTGATGGCGACTCGCCGAGCAGGATCGCGCTCAGGATCATGGTCGCTACGGGTTGCGCGAGGAGCAGGACGGAAGTGAGCATCGCCGGGAGGCGCGGCAGCGAGATGTTGATGAAGCCGTAGCCGGCGACCTGCGAGGTGACGGCGAGCAACAGGAGCCAGGCGTGGGCGGGCAGCGTGGGACGCAGGTCGAGGTCGCCCACGATGAATCCGGCGATGAGGCCCACGAGCACCGTCATCGCGGAGGCATCCAGGAGCGTGCCGAACGAGCGCTCCCCGGACCGGTTGCCCTGCCGGATGACCAGCAGGAAAGCGCCATAGCTGATGGCGGCGATCAGCCCGAACGCGACGCCCAGCGGAGGATTCTGGCCGTACGGCGCGCGCTCGAATACGCCGGAGATCAGGATTGCGCCCGCCATTGCAAGTGGAAGTGCCAGCAGCACCTGGCCGCTCGGTCGCTCCCGCCAGATGATCCAGGCGGCGATCGCCACGAAAACGACCTGCAGGTTCGGCAGGACCGTCCCGAGCCCCGCTCCGACCTGTTCGACGGCATGGTGGTAGGCGAGCAGGTCGAACGCGAAGAAGACGCCCGCGCCGGCGGCCAGCCACCGCTCGCGTGGCGGACGCGCACCTTCTCGCAGGTCTTCCTGGCGCGCCAGCAGGAAGAGGAACGGCAGCGCGTACAGGCAGCGAAACACCGTCGCCGTCGAAGGCGACTCACCGGAAAAGCGGAAGAAGATCCCCGAGAAGGCGATGCACGCCGCGCCAAGCAGGGCCGCGGTCCGTGGCCTGCCCGCGACCGCGGCGAGGGCGTTGGTCAGCAGGGCATGGCCCGGCTCAGGAGCCGGGGGCGACGATCGTGTATTCGGCTCCTACCTTCGTGAAGAGTCGTTCTGCCGTACCCCGGAACACCGGCTTGCCGTTTGCCTGCTTGCCGCCCGCCTCGCAGACGAACTCCGCGGCAACGGGTGTCCCATCGTCTGTGACGTAGACCTCGAGCTTGACGAGGTCTTTCGCGAACTCGAAGGTTGGCAGGTTCAGCAGCCCGCTGACGTACGGCTGATAGGCGTCTGTCGAGCGAAGCAGGTGGACCTGCTGCCCGTCGCGCTCCGCTGGGCCGACGTACGCGAGCGCCGCCTGGTTGTCGAGATACAGGAACGGCAGCGAGCGCTGTGCGGGGTCGTTGGTCAGCACGGGCAGCCACGGTTTCGCGCCGATCTTCGTCCAGGTGAACGGGTCCACTCTGATGATCTTCGCCGACGTCGCTCGGGGGCTCTTCGCGCTGATGGTGCCCGAATAGTCGTCGCCGGAAACGTCCATCGACGAGGTGAAGCTCCCGCTGCCGTCCGGCCCCGTCCACGTGCCCGACGTCGCCATGTGATAGCTCAGGACGGGGTTGCGCACGACGGCCCAGAACTTCGCAAGGACCTGCTTGCCCGGATCCGTGCTCGCCGGGACGACACTCGGTCGCGTGCCAGTGCTGCCCGATGCGGTCGAGCCCGGCTTGATGAATTGCATCGCCGCCAGAGCGCCGATCACCAGGACGATGGCGATCGCTCCGAATGCCATGAGCTTCGGCGGTACGGGAAGGCGCCGTCGCTGGGCTGCCTCCGCCGCCTTCGCCTCCGCCTCCGGGCCATACGGAACGTTCCGATACCGCTCCGAGAACGAGGTCTGGGGCTGATCGGGATGAGGTGACGGTGATTCGATCATGGCTTGCGCTCCCCGCCCTGGCCGACGTACTGGAGGCCGAGCTCCGCGAGCTGGCTCGGATCGGGCGCCGATGGCGCCTTGAGCATCAGGTCGGAGCCGGACTGGGTCTTCGGAAATGCCATTACCTCGCGGATGTTCGTCTGGCGGGCGAACAGGGCCGTCCAGCGGTCGATCCCGATGGCGATCCCGCCGTGCGGAGGCGGGCCGTACTCGAAGGCGTCGAGCAACGCGCCGAACTTCTCGCGCATGCCCTCGAGCGTGTGACCCTGGAGCGCGAAGCTGCGCTCCAGCAGGTCGCGTCGATGGATGCGGATGGAGCCGCCACCGAGCTCCCAGCCGTTGAGCACCAGGTCGTACTGGAGCGCCCGGGCCGTGCCGGCCGGATCCTCGGGCGACGGTCGGGCCGGATCGCCGGACGCCGTGCGCAGGAGCGGTTCGTCCTCGGGCACGACGCCGCTGAATGGGTTGTGCGTGGCGTCCCAGCGACCGAGCTCGCTGTCCCACGTATACATCGGGAAGTGGTGTACCCAGCAGTACGCGAGGACGTTGTCATCGGCCAGGCCCAGCCGCCCGCCAAGTTCCGTGCGCAGCCGGCCCAGAACCTCGTTGGTCGTCCCGGCCTCGTCGGCGACGATCAGCACGAGATCACCTGCGCCCGCGCCGGCGGCAGCTCCGATAGCCGCCGTCCCCTCCTCCCCGAGGAACTTCGCGATGGGCGAGCGCATGCTCCCGTCGGCCTCGACCGACACGTGCGCCAGCCCTTTGGCGCCGAACCGTCGTGCGAGCTCGGTCAGCTCGTCGATCCGGGACCGTGAGACGTCAGCCATGCCGGGAACGACGATTGCCTTGACCCGGCCGCCGATCGCGAGTGCCTCGTCGAACACGCGGAAACCGCTCGCCGGGCGGCCGTCGGCATCTCGCAGGGACGGCGCCAGGTCCACGAGCTCCATGGCGAAACGGAGGTCCGGCTTGTCGGTCCCGTATCGCTCCACCACTTCCGCGAACGTGAAGCGCGGGAAGGGCTCGCTCTGGACCGGCCGATCGGGCACGGTCGCGGCCGAGACTTCGATCGCCATCTGCTCGACGAAGGCCATGACGGCCTCCTCGTCGACGAAGCTCATCTCGAGGTCGAGCTGCGTGAACTCGGGCTGTCGGTCGCCGCGCAGGTCCTCGTCGCGGAAGCACCGCGCGATCTGGAAGTAGCGGTCGATGCCGGCGACCATCAGGAGCTGCTTCAGCTGTTGCGGGCTCTGCGGCAGGGCGTAGACGTTCCCGGGCTGAAGCCGCGAAGGCACGATGAAGTCACGCGCGCCCTCTGGCGTGGACTTGATCAGGTCCGGCGTCTCGACCTCGACGAAACCGTGTGCGTGGTGGACCTGGCGGATCGCGTGCACGAGTCGGCTGCGGAGCAGCAGGCGCTGCTGCATCGGCTCGCGGCGGAGGTCGAGGTAGCGGTACTCCAGCCGGAGGGTTTCGTCGATCGGGCTGTCAGGCTCGTTGATGTAGAAGGGCGGGTTCTTGGCTTCCGACATGATCTGGAGGTCGTCGCTTCGGAGCTCGACAGCACCCGTCGGCAGGCGGCTGTTCTCGGTTCCCGGCAGGCGCAGGGCCACCGTTCCCTCGGCCGTCATGACGTACTCGGAGCGCGCCCGACTGGCGACCTTGTGCGCCCGCGGCGCCTCGTTCTGATCGACGACGACCTGGGTGATCCCGTAGCGATCCCGAAGGTCGAGGAAGATCAGCTGGCCGTGATCGCGCCTGCGATGGACCCAGCCCGCCAGCCGTGCGTGGCTGCCCGCATCCTCGGCCCGCAGCTGGCCACACGTGTGGGTCCGATACGGCGTGGCGAGGTTGGCCGCTTCGGGGGCGACCTGAAGCGAGCGGTCGACCGGGGGTGAATCCGTCATCGGCCGGTATCGTAGAGGAAGGTTGTCGCCCGCTGTCCATTTCAGGGTGGCCCGGTGGTCACCCCGTCACCTGAGGAGAAGGTCATGCTCCCGGATCGCCGCGCCCACGCCACGCTCCCCGTTTCCGATCTCGAGGCGGCCCGAATCTTCTATGAGCAGAGCCTCGGGTTCAGGCCCATTCGGGAGAATCCGGCGGCGATTCTCTACGGCGCCGGCGACGGAACGGCGTTCGCCATCGCGCGCAGTGGCGGGCAGTAGGTGGGCACCTTCACGCAGGTCGGTTTCGCGGTCGACGACGTCGAGCGCGATGTGCGTGAACTCCAGGCTCGCGGCGTCGTCTTCGAGGAGTACGACATGCCCGGACTCAAGACGACTGACGGCGTCGCGACCACGCCAGCGGGTAGAGCCGCATGGTTCAAGGATCCCGAAGGCAATGTCCTCGGCCTGATCGAGTTCGGGGCGTAGCCAGCAGTTGCGGCCA
>DASXSA010000267.1:0-5300 GCA_036506235.1 Candidatus Limnocylindrales bacterium
GCCCGTGCCCGAAGGGCAGGGGCCGCGGGAGCCACCGCGGATGCCGCTCCAACCGCGAGGCCCCGAACCGAGCAGCACGTCGTGGTCGTCAGCGGTCTCTCCGGTGCGGGCAAGACGGCGGCGGCCAAGCTGTTCGAGGACCTCGGCTACACCGTCGTCGACAACCTGCCCGGCGAGCTGCTACCCGACCTTGCCGAGCTGGTGTCCAGCGAGCCGGATCGCTTCGCGCGGGTCGCGATCGTGCTCGACGTGCGAGCGGGCGACGCTCCGCTCGCGTTTGCGGCCATGCGCGGCGCGCTCGAGGGACGCGGGATCAAGCCACAGGTCTTCTTCCTGGACGCTCGCGACGAAGTCCTGATCCGGCGCTTCTCTGAGACGCGCCATCGCCACCCGCTCGCGGACCAGCGTGGGATTGCGAGCTCCATCGCCGAGGAACGCAGGCTCCTGGCGCCGGTCCAGGACGAAGCAGACGTGGTCCTCGACACGTCTGACCTCTCGCTGCGTGAGCTTCGCGAGCGGATCTTTTCCCAGCTGGGTGACACGCCGGAGCCGGAGCAGCTCGCGATCCAGCTCATCAGCTTCGGCTTCAAGTACGGCGTCCCGCTGGAGGCCGACCTCGTGTTCGACGTCCGGTTCATGCAGAACCCGCACTACATCCCCGAGCTGCGGCAGCTCTCCGGCCTCACGGAGGCGGTTCGACGCTACGTGCTGGGCCAGCCGGTGACCCGGCGCTTCCTCGAGTTCCTCGACGAGTTCCTCGCGTTCGTCATTCCCGCCTACGTGGCGGAGGGCAAGACCCGCCTGACGATCGCGATCGGCTGCACCGGCGGCTACCACCGATCGATCGCCATCGCCGAGGCGCTGGCAGAGCACCTCCGCCAGAAGAAGCTCGGGCCGGTCGCAGTCTTCCATCGCGAGCTCGATCGTGCGTGAGGGGCTCGAGGGGCATCAGGGACCTCCACAGGCGAGAGAGGCCCCGCTGCGTGAGAGCCGAGCGTGGTGGAGATCGATCGCCGACCTCCGTCGCTGGCTGAGCCCTGGACTCGGCATCAACCGCTGGCTGGCGGTCGTCTTCATCGGGCTGCTTCTCCTGGCACTCGGCGGGGCGTTCGCGCTCCGGGAGGCCTACCGCGAGATCGAGATCTCCGGCCCGCTGCAGATCATCGTTTACGTCGCGACGCTCCAGTTCCTGCCCTACCTGGCGCGCGCGGCGCTGCTCGCCGCCGCCGGCATCGGACTGTTCGTGTTCGGCCTGTCGCGTGTCGTCATGGCGATCATGGATCCGTTTCGGCCCTCGGGCGCCGACCAGCCGCTCGTCGAGGTCATCTACCAGAAGAGGTTCCTGGCGCGCGGACCGCGGATCGTGGCGATCGGCGGCGGGACGGGGCTGTCCACCCTCCTCCGCGGTCTCAAGGAGCACACGAGCAACCTGACCGCGGTCGTGACCGTGGCGGACGACGGCGGCTCCTCCGGAGTGCTCCGCGAGCAGCTGGGTGTGGCGCCCGTGGGCGACATCCGGAACTGCATCGTGGCGTTGGCCGACGCGGAGCCGCTGATGGGTCGCCTCCTGCAGTACCGCTTCCCGGAGGCGGGGGGCCAGCCGGCCGATCGGGCCATCCTCGCGGGCGGCGACCCGCGCAGCCTTGCCGGTCACGCAGTGGGAAACCTGCTGATTGCCGCGATGACGGCGATCGAGGACGGCGATTTCGAGGAAGGCGTCCGCCAGATGAACCGCGTCCTCGCCGTTCGCGGCCAGGTGCTGCCGGCCTCGCCGACGCCACTGACGCTGCACGCGAGGCTGGCGGACGGGACACAGGTCGACGGACAGTCGCGAATCACGAAGACCGCAGGCATCAACGAGGTCTGGCTCAGCCCGAACGACGTTCCGGCGGCCGAGGACGCGCTCGCGGCCATCGCCGACGCGGAAGTCATCGTGATCGGACCCGGGAGCCTGTTCACCAGCATCCTGCCGAACCTGCTGGTCCCGGAGCTGCGCGACGCGGTTCTGGCATCGCCGGCGCTGCGAATCTACGTGTGCAACGTCGCCACGCAGGCCGGAGAGACGGCCGGCTTCGACCTCGCCGAGCACGTCGAGATCCTGGAGCGTCACACCGCGCCCGGCGTCGTCGACGTCGTCCTCGCCAACAACCAGTTCTCCGCGCGGGTGCCCGGCACCTGGTCGGGCGAAACCGTCCGCCTGCGCTGGCCGCCGCTCAGCGGCGTCGGGCCGAAGCTCGTGCTCGACGACGTGGTCGACCCGGAGAACGCCCACCACCACGACCCTGCCCGCCTGGCCGCCGCCCTGATGCGCGTGATCGAGCGCGAAGGAGGCAACCGCCGCCGGGCGGGCGTGGCTCGAACGGCCTGACGAGCTCTTCCGCCGTGAGCGTCCTGTTCAACCCCGAGCGTAAATGACGGCGTCCGATCGGGACCTGGTCGCCGCCCTGCGCGCCGAGCTTGCGGCGATCGATCCGGCCCGGGGATGCGACCGACAGGCCGAGCTCGCCGGACTCGGAGCCGAGCATCGCGCGCGGGAACCCGCCGTCGCGCGGCTGGCAGTCAGGCTGGGTGCCGGCAAAGCCGGTTCGCGCGCGTTCGACTGGCCGTCGGCGCCCGAGCACTGCCGGACGGCCTATCTGCGCGGGCGATTCCTGGCGCACGGGTCGCTCAGCCTGGCCGCGGCACGGACGCATCTCGAGTTCGTGGTCCCGCCCGAGCAGGCACCCGTCCTCGCGCGCTGGCTCGGGGAATCGGGCCTCCCGGCCTCCTGGCGACTTCGTCGCGGACGAGGAGTGGTGACCTGGAAGAGCGCAGACACGGTCGGCACGTTCTTGCGCCGGATCGGCGCCGGCGGGGCGCTCCTCGAGCTCGAGGCGCGCCAGGTGGCGCGGGCGATGCGCGGCGACCTGAACCGGCTCCTGAACGCGGAGTCCGCCAACCTCCAGCGCGCGGTGGCGGCGGCCGCCCGCCAGCTCGTGGCGATCGATCACCTGGAAGCGGACGGGCGCCTCGCGCGACAGCCTCCCGCCGTGCGGCTGATCGCCGCGGCTCGACGCGAAACGCCCGAATCGACCTTCTCCGAGCTCGCCGACCGGCTGTCGCTGCACCGCTCGACGGTCCAGCGTGCCCTCGAGCGCATCGAACGACTCGCGCTCCACGACGACGAGCCCGTGCGCGGTGCGCGCGCGTGAGCGGACCCCGTCCGATCGTCATCGCCGGCAACTGGAAGATGCACACGACTCCCGCGGACGCCGGAGAACTGGCCCAGACGATCGCCCACCGGATCGCCGAACCCGATGTCGTGCGAGTCATCTGCCCGCCCTACGTGTGCCTCGCACCCGTGCGCGACGCGCTCGCCGGGACCGGGATCGCTGTTGGAGCGCAAAACATCCACCACGAGCTGGCGGGCGCCTACACCGGCGAGGTGTCCGCGCCGATGCTCGCGGGCCTCGCAACATGGGTGATCCTGGGCCATTCCGAGCGGCGACGGGACGCCGGTGAGACCGACGAGCTGATCGCGCGCAAGCTCGGCCGCGCGCTCGAGGTGGGCCTCAGGCCCATCCTGTGCGTCGGCGAGCAGCTGGTGGAGCGCGACACGGGACAGGCTGCCGCGGTGGTCGAGGACCAGCTTCGCGGAGCGCTGACCGGCCACGAACCGGAAGATCTGGTGCGGGGAGGGCTGGTGATCGCCTATGAGCCCGTCTGGGCCATCGGCACCGGCCGCAACGCGAGGGGAGCCGACGCGGCGGTCATGGCCGACTCGATTCGCGGCACCCTGCACGAGCTCGGGCTGCCCGAGCATGGCGAGACCGTTCCCGTCCTGTACGGCGGCAGCTGCACGGCCGCAAACATCGGCGAGTTCATGAACGAGGCCGCGATCGACGGCGCGTTGGTTGGTGGCGCCTCGCTCAAACCGGACGAGATGGCGGGCATCGTCGGCAGGGCAGGCGTGACCGCGCGGGCGAGACGCGGGGGAGGGGCGTTCCGGGAAGCCGCGACGACGTGACGGCGACGGAAACTGGCACGGAGTTCGCGCGGCCGCGGCCCATCGTGCTCGTCGTGCTCGACGGCTTCGGGATCGGCCGGGACCCCACGGTCGATGCCATCGCGGCCGCGGACATGCCGACGTGGCGTGGGCTGCTCGCTCGGTGGCCGCACGCCGTGCTCGCGGCGTCGGGGGAGGCGGTTGGCCTGCCGCCCGGACAGATGGGCAACTCGGAGGTCGGGCATCTGAACCTGGGCGCCGGCCGCCCCGTGCTCCAGGACCTGCCCAGGATCGATGCGGCGATCGAGGACGGCTCGTTCTTCGAACGTCCGGCCCTGCTGGCAGCCTGCGATCGAGCGCGCCAGACGGGTCGCCTGCACCTGATCAGCCTCATCGGGCCGGGCGGCGTACACGCGAACGATCGCCATCTCGTGGCGCTCGTCCAGTTGACCGCGCGCCAGGACGTCCCCTCCGTCCGCGTTCACGCAATCCTCGACGGGCGGGACACCCCACCCCGGTCCGCGCTGAGCTACGTCCGCGATCTCGAGGGGAGGCTTACGGCGGCCCACTCCGACTCCCGGATCGCATCGGTCGGCGGCCGCTACTACGCGATGGATCGCGACAAGCGCTGGGAACGCACGGCCGCCGGCTACGACGCAATCGTCCACGGAGCAGGGGAGCGCGCGGCATCGGCTGAGGACGCCATCACCGCGGCCTATGCGCGGGGCGAGAACGACGAGTTCGTCCGGCCAACCGTCATCGAGGAGATCGACGGCAGCGTGCGGGACCGCGACCCCTTGGTCCACTGCAACTTCCGGGCCGACCGCGCACGCCAGCTGACCCACGCGCTGGCCGACCCTGAATTCGGCGCTTTCGACAGGGCGGCGCATGGGCCGGTTCCGGCCGACCTGCTCGTCGTGACCATGACCGAGTACGAGGAAGGCCTCCCGGTTCTGGTGGCGTTTCCGCCCGAGCCCGTTCCGTCGCTGGCGGAAGCAGCGTCGAAGGCGGGCTGGCGCCAGTTCCACGTGGCGGAGACCGAGAAATACGCGCACGTCACGTACTTTTTCAACGGCGGCACCGAGACGCCGTGGCCCGGCGAGGAGCGCCTCCTCGTCCCGAGCCCGAAGATCGCGACGTACGACCTCCAGCCCGAGATGAGCGCGCCGGGCGTGACGGACGCACTGGTCGCGGCCATTGCCTCGGGTGACTACGACCTCATCGTGGCGAACTACGCGAACCCGGACATGGTCGGCCATACGGGGGTCTGGCCGGCGACGATCGCGGCCCTCGACACGATCGATCGATGCCTTGC
>DASXSA010000268.1:0-20480 GCA_036506235.1 Candidatus Limnocylindrales bacterium
GACATCCCGGGGAAATCCTTGTCGAGACCGCGGACCATGTGGCGGACCGGCCGTTCGGTGCCGAGTTTGTTGGGGGCCGAATACGTCCGGACGGTCTCGCCATCAGAGATCCAGACCTCGAAGTTGCCGGCGATCCCGCGATCAGGCTCCGAGGTCGTGACCCGGGCGTGGCCGGGATGCCGCAGCAGTACCTGCGTGACGACCAGGTTGTCGCCGCGCGCGGTCCCGGTCCGTTCCTCGATCCGCATCCGAAGGGTGTCGAAACGCAGCTCTGCGTCTCGCATGTACGTGAACAGCTGCGCTATGTCCGGGACGCCGCGACGAAGCGTCGCGAGCTCGGGGCGCGGACGCCCGCCGCGACTGGCCGGCACGAGCGCGGCACGTTCCCAGGTGCGGGTCTCCGTCATCGCGCGGGATTGTAGCCGAGCGCCACCTCGTGCCCTGCTCCTTGCTCCAGCCCCAGCGGTGGCTACCGCGACAGCAGTGCCATGCAGCGCTTGACACTCGCCGAGCGTCTGTCAAACGTGGCCGCAGTGCCGGACGAACGATTCCTAACTGTGCGTGACGCCTCACAACCCGCTGCGCGGCAGGTCGTGGAGCTTGTCCATGCCGAGCATGGGCAGCAGCTCTGGGGCTTTGCTCGTCGTCTGGGACTTGGGGATGAGGAGGCGGGCGACGTCATCCAGGAGACGTTCGTTCGCCTGTGGCGTGCCTGCCGTGATGGAGAGCCCCCGGATCGCCCAGTCGCCTGGGCATTCCGGACGGCATATCGGCTGGCGATGGATCGCCATCGCGTGCGGCGACGGTGGCTTGCCTTCGTCGATCGCCAGAGGTCGCCCAGAGCCGACCCGAGTGAGGCTCGGGACGAGCTCCTGGCCGTGTGGGCCGAGGTCGACCGGCTCCCGGAGCGCCAGCGCCAGGTCCTCTACCTCCGTTACCGGGCGGATCTCACCTTCGAGGACATCGGCAAGGTCCTCGGGATCGACGCATCGTCTGCACGCAGCAATAGCTCCCGCGGGATCGCGTCGCTGCGCGATCGGCTGGCCGGGAAGGACGAATAGATGAAGGTCGAGCGAATCGAACAGCTCCTCCGAGCGCAGCCACCTGACGAACCCCCGTACCGGGGGGAACTCTTGCTGGGACCGCGGATGGTTCGTGCGACCTCGGCGCAGGTCCGCGAGCGACGTCGGTTCGCCGGCGCCCTCAACGCGGCCACGTTCATCATCGTGCTGGTCGGACTCATCGTCGGGGGTCTGGTGTTGGGTCCGCTGGCAGCCCCCAAGGTCCCGCCATCGCATTCGACCACCACGAGTGAGACGCCCCTGCCATCTGCGCCTCTTGGGGTGATCCCATGGATCGAAGCCACGCCCACGCCATCTCCGACGCCTGAGCCGAAACCAGACCCGCGGACGCTCCGCGCATGCACCGCCGGCGATCTCGTCCTCGCGGCTCGTGGCTGGGAAGGCGCGGGGGGATCCCTCGCCGGCAGCGCAAGTGTCGTCAACCTCACGTCGACTACCTGCACCGTCGGCGGCAAGCCCGGGATCCGCTTGATCGATGGCACGGGAGCGGTCATCGCCCGCGGAGGCGACGCGAAATCCGCCCCGGGCGATGAGCTCGTCGTCCTCCCTTCTGGTGGTGTCGCGAGCGTCATCACTGTCTGGGGCAACTGGTGCGGCGGCCCGCCTCGGCGACCCTTAAGCGTGCGCCTGTCCCTGCCTGGCAGCGCTGGGGAACTCTCGGCGACCATCCGCGAGGGACAACTCGGTTCGTCTGCCGACGTTCCGCGCTGCGATAGCCGGGGCGATGGCTCGACGTTCGGCGTGCCAGTCGCCTTAGCGGCACCCGAGCCGTCGGCCGGGGGCTACCAGCCGCAGGGCTGCGGGGCCAACGAGCTCTCCGCATACCTCGGTGAGTGGGGTGCGGCGGCCGGGACTTTCTACGCAAACCTTGTCGTCCTGAACGCCGGCGGTTTCGACTGCCTGCTCGAAAGCAGCCCCACGTTCGAACTGGCCGACGCCGCCGGACGACGATTGGTCGTTGCCCGGTCCGAGCCGCCTGCCTCGGCATCGAACGTCCTCCTTCCTTCGGGCTGGGCCGCAACCGTGCGCATTGGCAATTCCGACTGGTGCTCACCAGCGCCCGTGACGCCGCTGCGGGCCAACCTCGTCATCGGTTCTGCGCGGCTGGCCGTGGAGGCGCGGTCGCCGATCCCGGTGCCAGCGTGCATGTCGGCCCCACAGACGCCTGCGCGGACCCTCTTCCTTGACGGGACGTTGACGATTCCCGGCAGCCCCATCGCTCCTGAACCCGACCCGGTCGATACCTTGCCCGTTTCGGTGACCCTCTCGGCAATCCCGAAAATTGCCCCGGGCGGGACTCTCGATTACACGGTCACCCTGACCAACATTTCGCCCTACGACCAACCACTCAATGTCGCGGCGTTCTGTCCGGCCTACACGGAACGACTCCTCCTGCCGAGGGCGCGGAAAGCAATCGAGACGCTGCTCGCCCTGAACTGCGAACCTGTCGGGCTGCTCATGGCCAACGTCCCTGTGACCTTCAGGATGCGGCTACCCATACCGTCCGACTCACCCATGGGCACCGCAACCCTCATCTGGCAGCTCGGCAGCCGCGGTCCGGCAGCGAAGGCGACGTTTACGATCGGTTCGTAGCGCAAGACGATCGCGACTCGCCGGGCAGCCTCCTATCCGGCGGCGCCATCCCCCAGGCCGGGCTCGGTCATCCGCGCCGGATCAAGGATCTCGTCCAGCCGATCCGACGCGATCCCTCGCTCGATGGCGAGCTCCCGAATCGTCCGTCCCGATCGGAGCGCCTCCTTGGCCAGCTTGGCCGCCTCGTCGTAGCCGATCACCGGGGCGAGCGCGGTCGCCAGCATCAGCCCCTGCTCCACGAGCTGCGGGCCTCGGTCCGTGGCGCGCAGCCCCTGGACGGCACGGACCGCGAAGTTGCGAGCCGACGCTCCCAGCAGCTCCACCGATTCGAGGAGTGCCACCGCGGCAACCGGCATCATCACGTTCAGTTCCAGCAGGCTGCCCGTCTGGCTGAAGCCGATCGTCGCGTCATTGCCGATCACCCGCGCGACAACCATCGTCAGGCTTTCGACGATCACCGGGTTCACCTTGCCGGGCATGATCGACGACCCCGGCTGTGTCTCAGGCAGCGCAATCTCACCCAGGCCCGCCCGAGGCCCCGTGCCCATGAGGCGGACATCCGAGGCGATCTTCCAGAGCGCGAGCGCGATCGATCGAATCCCGCCGTGGGCCGCGATGACCGCGTCGAGCGACGCCTGGGCGTGGAAGTGGTTGCCGGCCTCGCGGATCTCCAGGCCGGTGAGCTGCGCCAGCCTCCTGCAAGCGCGTGCAGCGAACTCCGGATGGGCGTTGATCCCCGTCCCGACGGCCGTGCCACCGAGGGGCACCGTCAGCAGCTCGCCCTGCGCGGCTCGTGCTCGGCGGATCGACTCCTCGACCTGGCCGGCGTAGCCACGGAACTCCTGGCCGAGCCGGATCGGTGTGGCGTCCTGCAGGTGCGTCCGACCCGTCTTTACGACCGGCCAGAACTCTTCGGCCTTCGCCGCCAGCGACCCTCGCAGTACATCCAGCGCGGGCAGGAGCTCCTCCTCGAGGGCCAGCGCGGCGGCCAGCTGCAGTGCGGTGGGGATCGTGTCGTTCGAGCTCTGACAGCGGTTGACATCGTCGTTCGGATGGACCTTCACGCCGCCCAGGCGCTCCGAGGCGAGGTGGGCGATCACCTCGTTGAAGTTCGTGTTCGTGGACGTACCCGAGCCGGTCTGGTAGATGTCGATCGGGAACTGGTCGTCGAGCCCGCCCTCGGCGACCTCCCGTGCCGCGGCCGCGATCGCGTCGGCCTTCGCCCGGTCGAGGAGCCCCAGTTCGGCGTTCGTTTCGGCTGCCGCCTGCTTGATCAGGGCCATCGCCCGCAGGAAGCGGCGCGGGAAGCGCTGTCCGGAGATCGGGAAGTTGAGCACCGCGCGCTGCGTCGACGCCCCGTACAGCGCGTTCGCGGGGACGTCGACCTCGCCCATGGAATCCCGTTCGACGCGGGTGTTCGATGCCTCCGACGGACGCCTCGCGGTAGGAGTGTCGGCCATGGACGGATTGTAGGCGTGGCCCTGTGCACGCAGTCCGCGTCCACAGGTGGGCGGATCGGATGCCTCTCCTACACTGCCCCGAGATGGAGCTGATGGCCGAGACGTTTCGCAAGGTGATGGGTCACTTTGCGACCGGCGTCACGGTGGTCTCGGCGCTGGAGGGGGAGCGGCCGTGGGGCATCACGGTGAACGCCCTCAGCTCGGTCTCGCTCGAACCGCCATTGGTAGTCGTTGCCCTGGACCGCAGGCGGAAGATCACGCCGACCGTGCGCGCCGCAGGTCGTTACGCGGTCAACATCCTGGGTGAGGACCAGCAAGCGATGGCGGACTGCTTCGCCGGAGCACCGGTCAGGCCCGGCCGCGACGAGTTCTGTGGCGTGCGCTGGCATCCGGGCCCGACCGGCCTGCCGCTCATCGACGGGTCGATCGCGACGCTGGAATGCACGGTCGAACTGACCTTTTCCGTTGGCGACCACGACCTCTTCGTCGCACGGGTCGACTCACTCGCCAACGAGGAGCATCACGCGATGCCCCTGCTGTTCTACCGGCGCCGGTACCTGCGGGTCGAACGGGCGGCGAGCGTGGTGCCGGAGGGGAAGACCGACTGATGGCGACGGCGACCGGCCGATGGCGACGGCGCACGACGGATGACGACGACGACTGACTGATGACGACGGCGACTGACTCGTACGTCCACGCCAACGGCCTCGAAGTCGGGTACGACGTCCACGGTGCGGGGCCGCCACTGGTCCTGCTCCACGCTGCGACCTCGACGGGGCGCGAGGATTTCGCGCCCCAGATCCCGCTCTTCTCGAAGGCGTTCCGCTGCTATCTGCCCGATGCCCGGGGGCATGGCCGGACGCGCTGGGACGCGAGCCGGGGCTTCACGACCGAGTTGCTCGTCGCCGACCTGGTCTCGTTTGCCGACGCGCTCGGGCTCGAAACCTTCCACCTGATCGGCTTCTCAATGGGCGCGATGACCGCGCTCACGTTCGCGACTCGGTACGCCGACCGCGTG
Source organism: Candidatus Limnocylindrales bacterium (assembly GCA_036506235.1). Taxonomy (GTDB): domain Bacteria; phylum Chloroflexota; class Limnocylindria; order Limnocylindrales; family CSP1-4; genus CF-16. The sequence continues at coordinate 5,154 of DASXSA010000268.1, forward strand.
CGGACCCTCGTCATCGTGGGTATCACGACCCAGCGCGAACCGCGCTCCAGTGTCGCGCGGCGGCTCATGGACCCCGAGTGGATCGACCAGAACGACCCGGCTCGCGCGGCGGTGCTGGGCCGCCGCCACGACGGGCACCAGGGGGTCAACGCGTGGCGGCGCCTGCTTCCCGCGATCGCCGAGGACGTGCGAACGCAGCCGTTGCTGTCGCCGCGCGATCTTCGCCGGATCGACTCACCTGCGCTCGTGGCGGTCGGCGACCGCGATCCATTTACCCCGGTCGATCACGCATGGGGCGTCGCGCGCTCGTTGCCGGACGCTCGCCTGCTGGTCGTCCCGGACTGCGCGCATGAGGTTCTCACGCGGCGACCCGGGATCTTCAATGAAGCCGCGTCGACGTTTTATCGCTCGACCAAGGACGTCGCCCGTCGCCGGGCGGCCGTGGCGTCGGCCGGATCGGGCCCTTGCCGGAATCGGGCGCATTGACGGAAACGGGCCAATTGCCGGAATCGGGCGCCTAGGGAGCCCTCGGACGAGACACCGCGTTTGCGCAGGCGGGATACTGTCCGGCACAGCGCATTGCGCAGCAATCCTGGAGGGTGGATGAGCGAGGCCACGGCTCCGCCGCGATACGTGCGTGCCGAGTTCCCCGCGCCGCCGGCGGGCGGCGGTGCGACGCGCGCGGAATCTATCGAGCACGTCGCGCTCGTGACGCTCGACCGGCCCGACGTGCTGAACGCGCTCGACTTCGAGCTGCTGCGCCAGCTCGTCGACGCCCTGGAAACCCTCGATCGGGACCCGGCCTGCCGCTGCATCGTGCTGACCGGGAGCGGCGAGCGAGCGTTCGCCGCCGGCGCCGACATCCGCGAGCTGGCGCGGCAGACACCGGTCACTCTCATGGCCGACAACGAGTTCGCGATTTGGGACGCGATCCGGCGGATCAGGACGCCGCTCGTCGCTGCGGTTCGAGGCGTCGCCCTGGGCGGCGGCTGCGAGCTCGCGATGGCGTGCGACATGATCGTGGCGGCTGAGGACGCCCAGTTCGGCCAACCCGAGATCCGCCTGGGTGCCATGCCCGGAGCGGGCGGCACGCAGCGACTGACGCGTGCGGTGGGCAAGGCCAGGGCGATGGAGCTGATCCTGACTGGACGACCGATGAGCGCACGCGAGGCCGAGAAGGCGGGTCTGGTGACGACCGTGGTGCCCGCGGAGGCAACCCTCGACGCTGCGCTCGAGCTGGCCGCCCGGGTCGCCGCCATGGCTCCTCTCGCCGCGATCGCTGCCAAGGACGCCGTGAACCAGGCGTTCGAGGTTTCACTGTCGGCCGGCCTGGAGTTCGAGCGGCGGAACTTCTTCCTGCTGTTTGCGACGGACGACCAGTCGGAGGGCATGGCCGCCTTCATCGACAAACGCACGCCTGCCTGGAAGGGCAGCTGACCGCGGCGCAGGAGGTTCGGAATGGACCGGGACGCATCCTGGGAGCGCGAGCAGCCACGTGGGGTTGATCCCGACGAGGGATTGACCGGCTCCTTGCGCGACGCTCCGCCCGACCCGCTCGCGCCCATCGATCCGGGCGCGCCCGTGAGCGGCCACGTCCCTGCCCCGGAAGGCGCGAGTCATCCGGCGTCGCACGCGCCCGAGCAGGACTGGAGCGTGGCGGCCGGCCTGATCGTGCCGGCTCTCCGACCGGTCGGCACGCAGGGCATGCCGGTTTCCGAGATCGACCCGGACGCACTCGCCGAATCGGCCGGGAAGACGCATACCCAGCCACTGCTGGAAGAGGGACCGTGCGGGCTGGCAGTGGTCTACGCGATGGCGGGCGGCGGCTTCGACGTCATCGTGAATGCCGATCACCTCCTGTCCTGGCGCGTATCGACGGCCGAGGTGCACGACACGGCGATGCGAAACCTCGCCGAGTGGTCGGCCAGGGCACCCTGGACCGACGAGGTCTCCGGGGATCGCCGGCTGCTGTCGTCCGAGACCGGCGATGGGAACGACGCGGCGCGAATCCTGTTGCCTGAGGTGCGCGACCACCTCACCCGGGAGCTCGGCTTGGCCGGACGGGTGCTGGTGGGGCTGCCGGAGCGTCATCTGCTCCTCGCGGGCACCATCCGGCCCGAGGACCAGGAGTTCGCGCAACTGTTCGCGGAGTTCGTGATCGAGCACTCAGGCGGCGCGGACGAGCCGATCGACCGACGGGTCTTCGAGCTGGTCGACGGGCAGCTGGTCGAGTTCGCAGGCTGATGCCCGAGTCGGGCGACGACCCGGCTGGGGGTTACCGGACCCTCGAATACGCGGTCACCGACGGCGTCGCCGTCATCACGCTCAATCGACCGGATGCGCTCAACGCGTTCGATCGGCCGATGAAGCGCGAGCTCCTCGCGGCACTTCGCGCGGCTGCGCGTGACGACGCGGTGCGAGCGATCGTCCTGACCGGGGCGGGTCGAGCATTTTCGGCGGGGCAGGACTTGCGCGAGCCTTTCGGCGGCGATCATCCGACGCTCGCCGAGGAGCTCCGGCAGTTCTACAACCCGATCATCCTCGAGCTCCGACGCCTGCCCAAGCCGGTCATCGCTGCGGTGAACGGCGCCGCCGCCGGCGCCGGCGCATCGCTCGCATTCGCCTGTGATCTCCGCGTAGCCGCGGAAACCGCCAGCTTCGTGCTGGCGTTCGGCCGCGTTGGGCTCGTGCCTGACAACGGCGCCACCTGGTTTCTCCCCCGGCTCATGGGGCCCGGTCGCGCGGCTGAGCTGATGCTGAGCGGCGAACCGCTGTCCGCCGCACGTGCAGAGGAGCTCGGCCTCGTGAACAAGGTCGTCCCGGCCGAGTCTCTGGCGGGCGAGGCGATGGCGATGGCTCGTCGGCTGGTCGACGCCGCCCCGATTGCGCTCGCCCTCACCAAGCGCGCGCTCAACCGCGCGCAGGAGGGCTCGCTGGAGGAGGCTCTGGAGTACGAGGCATCCCTGCAAGGCATCGCCGGGCAATCGGCCGACCACGCGGAAGGCGTTATGGCATTCATGGAGAAACGGAGCCCGCGCTTCACGGGCAAGTAACGCCCGGACCGTTAGGCTTGGCGGGATGGCCGCCTCTCTCGCCGGCGTCCGGGGGACCCTTTCCCGCGCTTGGCCGACCTGGTTGACGCGCGACCTGCGCTGGCTGCTCGCAGCGGCGGTGACGGCCTACGTGCTGTACATCACGCGGAACTGGCGCTTTCCGGCCTCGAACGGTGTGATGTTCCCGGGACTCTGGGCGGGCCTCGTCGTCGGCTCGAGCGTCGTCTGGCGGGTGGCGCGAGGCCGTTTCGGGCCGGTCGAGTACCTCGTCGTCCTTGCGGTGTGGGGCATGGTCCTGGGCGACATCACGCAGTTCTGGAGCCAGGCGTTTCGCGATCTCCACATCTACGTGAAGGCCGGCGAGCGCTTCCTCGCCGGCGAGCCGGTGTACATGACGGACGTCCTCACGAAACGGCCGGACGACCTCTCGAACTACCCCTACCTCTACCCACCCTTGACGCTACCCCTCGTAGCGGGCCTCTCGCTGTTGCCAGGCGTCATGGTGGACTGGGGCTGGCTCGGGCTTTCGATGGTGGTCGCGATCTGGTCGCTGCGCCGCTTCGGGCTCTCGTGGCCGTGGACGATCGGCGCGCTCCTTTGGCCGCCCTTCCTGCAGGGTCTTTACGTCGGCAACGTGGCCGTGCTGCTCCTCGGCCTGTTCGCCGCGGCGCCGTACGCCGGGCGAGCCGCCGGCCTCGCAATTGCGCCGGTCTTCAAGCTCTACAGCGGCGTGGCAACCCTGTGGCTGGTCGGCGAACGACGGTGGCGAGAATTGCTCGTTGGTGTCGCGTTCGTCGTCTTTGTCGCATTAGTGACGCTGCCGCTGGTCGGCATCACGTCCTGGATGGACTGGTTGAATGGCCTGCGGACCTACCGCCAGTCCGAGCTGGCGCTTCCGAACTACCTGTACGGGTTCGGCCTGCCCCGCTACATCCCGGAGATCGCGTGGGTCGTCGTCGCGTCTGTCGTGGTAGTCGCGGCGCTCGCGGTCCGCGGCAAGCTCGGGCTGGCCCGGCTTGGCCTTGCGACCGTTGTCGCCTCGCCAACCGTGTTCGCTCATGGATTCCTGGTGGCCGTGCCCTCCTTCCTCGCGCTCCGCTCTGTCTGGCTCTGGGCGGCGCTTGGTGTTACCTCCGTGGCACCGGATCTCGGTTGGTGGGCAGCCGTGGGTGTGGCGGTGGCAGCCTGGTACCTGCCCGCGCTGCGGCGGTCGCCGGCCACGTCGCACGACCTCCATCACCCGCTCGGGCAGGCGATCGAACCCTGGCCGGACGTCACGAGTCGAGAGCGTCCACGGGAGGTTCGTGTCCCCTCTCCGGCCGAACGGCCAGCAGCACGCCAGCCCGCACAACTGGCCGGGCGCATGACCCAGGTGACCGATCCGGCACGCAACGTGGAGACAGCCGGCGGCGGTCCCGCCCCGCTTCCGGAGACCCGCCTTCGCCGTTGACTGGCCGGGTCACGCGGAGTAGTGTGGCTAACGAACGTTCGTTAGGAGCACCAGCGAGACCGTGACGGAGACACGCCGGCTCCAGATCGATCACGTCGCCTCATCGCTCTTCCGCGAGCACGGCTATGCCGCGACGAGCGTCCGCCAGATTGCGCGCGCACTCGACCTGCAGGGCGCAAGCCTGTACGCGCACGTCGCCTCCAAGGAGGACGTGCTGTGGTCGATCGTCGATCGAACGGCCGCGCGCTTCGAGGAGGCCGCCTGGGAGGCCGACGACCCGTCCCTCCCGCCGCCCCGGCGGCTGGCACGCCGCGTTCGGGCGCACGTGCAGGTGATCACAGGTCAGCCCGGTGCGGCCACGGTCTTCGTGCACGAGTGGCGGGGCCTCGCCGGGCAACGGCGGGAAGCCGTCCTGCAGCGGCGCGATCGCTACGAGCGGGGCTGGCGCGAGCTCATCGAGCAGGGCATCGCAGCGGGCGCCTTCGCCCCGACGGATCCTGCGGTAGCGGCAGCCTTCCTGCTCGCGTCGCTGAACGGGATCGCCACCTGGTATCGGCCCGATGGGCGGCTTTCACCAGAAGCACTGGCCGACTCCTATGTCCAACTCGCGGTACGCACGCTTGCCGCACCAGCCGCTGACCCGGAGACCGCACGATGACCGATCCGATCTCCCTCGAGCCCATCCTGCCGCCGCGCGAGCGCGGCCGACTGGCCTTCAACGAGGACCTGCCGCACGACGAACGCCATGCCGCGTTCGAGGAGCACGTACTGGCCGGGGGCAAGATCGAGGCGGGCGACTGGATGCCGGACGAGTACCGGCAGGGCGTGCTGCGATTCGTCGAGATGCACGCCAACAGCGAGCTGATGGGCGTGCTGCCGGAACGCGAGTGGATCCTCCGAGCGCCCACCCTCCGACGCAAGCTCGCATTGACGGCCAAGGTGCAGGACGAGGTAGGCCACGCGCAGCTCCTCTACCGGGTCGCCGAGGATCTCGGCAAGTCGCGCGAGCAGATGATGGAAGACCTGCTGGCCGGCAAGACCAAGTTCCACAACGTCTTCCACTACCCGACGTACAGCTGGGCCGACGTGGGGGTCATCGCCTGGCTCGTCGATGCCGCGGCCATCGTCGCGCAGCAGGCGCTCCGTGACTCCAGCTACGCGCCATACGCCCGGACGATGCGGAAGATCTGCTGGGAGGAGTCGGTCCACATCATGCACGGGCGCGACGTGGTCGTGACCATGGTCAATGGCACGCCGGCGCAGCGCGACATGATCCAGGAGGCCCTCGATCGCTGGTGGGGACCGCTGATGCAGATGCACGGGCCGCGCAGCGAACGTGCGAAGGACCGCGACATCTACTGGCGGATCAAGGCAAAGGCGTCCGAGGAGCTGCGCCAGGAGTTCCTGTCGATTTATGTGCCCCGTGTATGGGAACTCGGGTTGACCCTGCCGGACCCCGACCTCCGCTACGACGAGGCCGAAGCCGCCTGGCAATACACGGAGCCGGACTGGCAGGAGCTGCGGACGGTCGTGACCAACCACGGCCCGAAATCCGAGGAGCGGCTGGCTTTCCGGCGGCTGAACTGGGATGAGACGGCATGGGTGCGCTCCACGATCCTCGCCGAGCGATCTGCTGCCTGATGGCCCCTGACGTCGAGCACGGTCGCTACCTGCCGCCCCGTTCGGATGACGATGGCGTCGGGGAACCGTGGGAGGTCTTCCGGCAGGAGAAGGAGGGGGATGCGATGCGCCACGGCGGCAGCGTGATCGCGCCCGATGGTGAGCTCGCCCTCCACTTCGCCCGCGAGCTGTACGGTCGGCGCCAGGAGTCGATCCGGCTATGGGTGGTGCGGCGCGCCGACATCCAGGAGCTCGACGACCCCGACCTGCTGCAGCCTCCCCTGGACCGTTCCTTCAAGAAGCCCGGGGGCTACGTGATGCGCGAGAAGCTTGCTACGGCCCGCGCCCGCTCGGGTAGAGCCAAGCCCCGGGCGCGCCAATCCTCCCCAGGATCGGGTCGCGCAGCTCCGCCTACGCGCTCAGAGGGCCCTGAGTGACCACGGCCGCCGCTGACCTGCTGCCCGCGACCCGCAACGCACTGGCGCTCCTCCTGCTTGCCATGGCCGACGACGAGTTCGTCATCGGCTTCAGCGACTCGGAGTGGACCGGGATCGCGCCGATGCTCGAGGAAGACGTCGCGATGAGCTCGATGGCGCAGGACGAGCTGGGGCATGCCCAGGCGCTGTACTGCCTGCTCGCCGACGTCGTCGAGGACGGCCGCGATGCCGACGCCATCGCCTTCGACCGACCGCCCGAGGCTTACTTCCACGCGCGGCTGCTCGACCACCCGCGCGGGGACTGGGCACAAACGATCACGCGTCGCTTCCTCTACGACACCGCCGACAGCGCCCGACTGGAGGCACTTGCCGAGTCATCCTTCGAGCCGTTGCGCGAGATCGTCGCGAAGATCCGGCGCGAGGAGCGCTACCACGTCATGCACGTGACGTCGTGGTTCGAACGGCTCGCACGGGGCAGCGATTCACGCCCGCGCCTGCTCGACGCGCTCGACCGGCTCGGCTCCGATGCGGGCACCGTCCTGGCACCTCTGCCTTCCGCGCTCGCGCTGGAGATGGCGGGTATCGTCCCCACCCGGTTCGGTGGCCTCGAGGCGGCCTGGCGAACATCGTTGCAGCCCACGTTCCAGCGCCTGAACCTTCCCCCGCTGCCCGTGACGCCCGCCGTCGATCGCGCGCGGGCTGACCACTCGGACTCGTTCCGCTGGCTCCACGGCGAGTTCACATCGGTGCGCGGCCTCGATCGGAGTGCGACGTGGTGAGCGCGATGCACCCGTTCGCCCTCGGCCTCGTGCCGGCGCCGGATCCCACGGAGGCGCGCGCACGGACCATCCTCGCGGGCGTCCACGACCCGGAGATTCCGACGGTGTCGATCGTCGACCTCGGGCTGGTCCATGACGTCCAGGTCACGCGCGACCACATCACCGTGGAACTCCTGCCGACCTTCCTCGGCTGCCCCGCTCTCGACCTCATTCGGTCGACGGTCGCCGACGCACTCGCCGTTCTCGGGCGACCCGTCGACGTCGAGTTCACGTTCGCCGTGCCGTGGACGACCGAACGGCTTACGCCCCGAGGCCGCGACGGCCTGAAAGCGGCCGGGATCGCCCCGCCGGCCGACGCCGGCAACGTCCGCTGCCCGTACTGCGACTCCGCTCAAGTGATCATGGACAGTGCGTTCGGCCCCACCCTCTGTCGATCGCTGTTCTACTGCAGGGATTGCCGGCAGCCGTTCGAGCAGTTCAAGACGGTATAGAGAGCCCGACGGCCCGGGAGCTCGCTCGCGGGGGATCGTTCGACGTCCAGGCCAGCAGAGGGTGGATCTCGACCCAACCGGCGTGCCCGACGTCGAGGACCTCGGGCCCCAGCAACCGCACGGCTTCACCCGCCGCTGGCAGGCTTTGCAGGGGATCGGGATCCTTCGAGCAAAGGGCCGACATCGCCGGCTCCAACGTCCGTCCGGCACAGAGGCTTCCACCACGAGGTCGTCGCGCTGGAACCGCAGGTTGCCGGACGGATGAAGAGATCGTGCGGTTCTGTTCACCCGTCGCACCGGCGTCCGAACGACGCAGGCAATACCGTTGTTCCAGGATGAGGCCGATCGATGCGTGCACGGAGTCGGATGGAACTCATCGGGGTGATCGGCGCGGGGACGATGGGCGTCGGGATCTGTCAGATCGCGCTCGAGGCCGGCCACGAGGTCGTCGTCCATGATGTCGATCCGGGCGCTCTGGAGGCGGCACAGGTCCGCATCCGCGACGGGCTCGAGCGCCGCGCGCTCAGGCTGGGACTCGATGCGGACAGCATCGACCAGTGGGTCGAGGGTCGATTCCAGGGACTCCGCGAGGCGGACAGCCTGGACGCGGTCGCGGCCGAAGCCGATGTCGTGATCGAAGCCGCGCTCGAGGACCTGGAGCTCAAGCAGACGATCTTCGGTCGGCTCGACGGCTCATCCGGTCCCGAGGCGATACTCGCGACCAACACGAGCGCCCTCTCCGTGGGCGCCATCGCGGATGCAACGACAAATCCCGAGCGCGTGCTCGGCCTCCACTTCTTCAACCCGGCGCCGGTCATGAAGCTCGTCGAAGTGGTAACCGCACCACGGACCCGTCCGGACCTCTCGGCCGCCGCGACACGCCTCGTGACGAATTGGGGGAAGACCGCCGTTCAGTGCGCCGATGCGCCCGGCTTCATCGTCAACCGCGTAAATCGGCCCTTCACCCTGGAGGCGTTGCGGATCGTGGACGCCGAGGAAGCGTCGATCGAGCAGGTCGACCGGGCCGTCGTCGATGCCGGATTTCCGATGGGCCCGTTCGCGCTCATGGACCTCGTCGGGATCGACATCAACCTGGCGGCCGCCCGGAGTCTGTACGAACGGTTCGGGCGTGAGAAGCGATTCGAGCCGTCGCCCACGCAGGAGCGCCTGGTCGCCGAAGAGAGGCTGGGTCGCAAGACGGGAGCCGGGTTCTACCGCTACGGGGCGGACCATCGAGCGATCGAGCCCTCGGAGGAATTCGCGCCTCGAACCGCTGCCGGGAGCCTGTCCGACGAGGAGATCGTGGATCGCATCGTGCTGGGCGTGATCAACGAGGCCTATTACGCCCTCGGCGAGAAGGTGGCGAGCGGCGACGACATCGACCTCGCCCTGCGCCTCGGGGCCGGCCACCCGCGGGGGCCGTTCGAACGGGCCGGGGACCTCGGCGGCCCGCACGTCGTTCGTGAGCGCCTTCTTCGGCTTTCTGCCAAGCTCGGTCCGCGCTTCGCACCGGCGCCTGCCCTTCGCGCGGAGGCGTGACGCGAAGAACGCGCACAGGAGCCGAATGACCCGCCTCAATCGCACGCTCGCCCTGCTGCCGGTACTCGTGCTGGCCGTCTCGGGCTGCGGCGTGGCCGTGTCGCCAACGTCGACCCCGAGAGCCGTCTCGCCATCGTCCTCACCGCGGACGTCCAGCCCCTCGCCGAGGCCGGGCGGCGCGGCGAACCCGTCTGTGGGCGCCGACCAGGACCTCGAGCGTCGCCTCCCCGATCAGGTCGGATCAGAGACGCTGCACAAGCAAAGCCTCAACGGCACCGAGTACTTCGCCGGTGCCGGAACCGGCGCGAACGACTTCCGGGACGTGCTGACGGCCGTCGGAAGGAACCCCGAGGACTTCACGATCGCCCTGGCCGTCAGCGTCAACGTGAGGGTCGGCGCGTTTCGGGTGAAGGGCGTCGACTCGGCGGTGCTTCTCCCCGCGTACGTGCAGGCCGGGATCCACAACACGCCCGGCAGCTCGGTGGCCGACGATTCCGTAGCCGGCAAGTCGGTCAAGAAGGTGACCATCCCCAACCAGCCCGACTCCCTCTACCTGTACCCCAACGGTGACGCGCTGTTCTTCGCCCAGGCGACCTCCCCGGCCCTGCTGACGGAGGCGCTGAGCAAGATCGGCTGATGGCCGGGGCTGGAAAGCTCCACGGCGTGTCCCACCGGTTCCGCCGGGGCCGGCCACTACAATCGAGCCGATGACTCGCGATCTCCATCGACCCCTCCGCGAGGCCTGGATCGTGGAGGCCCTGCGGACCCCGGTCGGGCGCTATGGCGGCGCGCTGGCAGCCGTCCGGCCGGACGATCTGGCCGCAGTGGTCCTTCGGGCCGTCGTGGACCGATCGGGCATCGACCCGGCGCTCATCGAGGACGTGATCCTGGGCTGCGCGAACCAGGCCGGCGAGGACAACCGGAACGTGGCGCGAATGGCGCTCCTGCTCGCGGGACTGCCGGTCGAAGTCGGTGGGCAGACGGTCAATCGGCTGTGCGGGAGCGGCCTCCAGGCGATCAACTCAGCGGCACACGCAATCGCGGTCGACGATGGCGACGTGTTCGTTGCGGGTGGGGTCGAGTCGATGACGCGGGCCCCGTACGTCATGGCCAAGCCCGAGGCGGCATTCGACCGTGGCAACCGCGAGGTCTTCGACACCACGCTCGGCTGGCGCTTCACGAATCCCCGGCTGGCGGCGATGCACTACCCGTACTCGATGGGCGAAACGGCCGAGAACGTCGCCGAGCGCTGGGAGGTCGGGCGCGATCTCCAGGATCGGTTCGCGTTGGAGAGTCAGCAGCGGGCGGTCGCGGCCATCGAGTCGGGGCGGTTCGACGCGCAGATCGTCCCGGTGACGGTTCCACAGCGGCGTGGTGACCCGGTCGTCGTGACCCGGGACGAGCACCCGCGAGCGGACACCTCGGAGGAGGCCCTCGCCGCGCTGAAGCCGGCGTTCCGCGACGGTGGCACGGTGACGGCCGGGAACTCTTCGGGCATCAATGACGGGGCGGCGGCGGTGCTGCTGGTCGAGGCCGATCGAGCGCGCTCCCTGGGGATGAAGCCACTTGCGCGAGTGATCTCGACGGCCGTCGCGGGCGTGGATCCCGCCGTGATGGGCGTCGGCCCGATTCCAGCGGCGAAGAAGGCGCTCGCAAGAGCCGGCCTGACCGTGGATGATCTCGACCTTGTCGAGCTCAACGAGGCGTTCGCGAGCCAATCCATCGTGTGCATCAATGAGCTGGCGCTTGATCCGGCGAAGGTCAACGTCAACGGCGGCGCGATCGCGCTGGGCCATCCACTCGGCGCCAGCGGCGCGCGCCTGGTCACGATGGTGGTCCATGAGCTCCGCCGCCGCGGTGGACACTACGGCCTGGCCACGATGTGCATCGGCGTAGGCCAGGGGATCGCTACGGTGGTCGAGCGGCTCGACTGAGGCGAGACCGCCGGGGACGAGGAGGTCCAGGGCTCGAATCTGGAAGGTCCTGTCGCCGGCTGGTTCTGTCGGCCGCCTTGCCGAAACCCGTTGCCGTGCGTACGATCTCCTGAGCACTCATCTCAAGGAGACCCCGCGCATGATCGAACCCCAGCCGTCGGTGGTGAACCTGACCGACGCCGCAGCCACGAAGCTCCGCGAGCTCACGGCTGAGGAACCGAACCCGAACATCGGGCTGCGGGTCTACGTCTACAGCGGCGGATGCTCGGGCTACCGGTACGGAATGATGCTCGAGGACGCCCCGACCGAGGACGACCGCGTGCTGCAGGCCAACGGCGTTCGCGTCTACATCGACGGCAAGAGCGTCGACCTCCTGCAGGGCTCACAGATCGACTACGTCGACACGCTGATGGGCGCGGGGTTCACCGTGAACAACCCGAATGCCGTGGCGGCCTGCGGGTGCGGATCGTCGTTCCGCACCGCGGACGACACCGGCAGCCCGCGAGCCTGCGCGCACTGACCAGCGCCTGAGGCATCGGTCGGTCGGAGCCGGCCCTCGTTCCTGCGCCAATCCCCCAGCCGCCGGCTGACCACCGGCGGCTTTTCCCACCCCGTCCCGGCGTTCGGCGCTCCGCAGGCCCACGCGTAGACTGCGATCGGATATGGAGGTGCCCCTCTTCCCACTCCACACCGTGCTGTGTCCGGGCGTCGCGCTGCCCCTCCACATCTTCGAGCCGCGCTATCGCGAGATGACCGAGCGATGCCTCGCCGAGAAATCGCCGTTCGGGGTGGTGCTGATCCGCGAGGGCCGGGAGGTGGGAAGCTCGGCGCTCGCGATCGCGGCGATTGGGACGCTCGCCGAGATCCGTGAAGCCAAGCGCTACGACGATGGTCGCTTCGACCTGCTCGCAGTCGGAGCGCAGCGCTTTTCGGTCGATCGTGTGGTGCCCAGCGAGGTGCCGTACCTGGTCGGTGAGGTGTCGCCGCTGCCCGAGGAAATCGGCGACGTGGTCCGGGCGCGCGGCCTGACCGAGCGGGTCAGCCGCCGGTTCATCACCTACCTCGAGCTCATGCAGCCACAGGAAGGCGAAACGGCGGAGGAGCTCGACGTCCAGGTTGAGGTGGACGTCATCGACGAGCCGCCCGATGACAACCCGGACGAACTGCGTGACGCCGCGCTGCTCGAAGGTGCGGAGGAGAGGACGCTCGAGCTGAGTTCGGCCGTCAGCCCGAGCGAAGAGGGTCCCGACATTCCGGTCGACGACGCGGAGGTCCGTGCCAGGCTCGACGACGCCGTCCGCCGTCTCACCATCCCGGACGATCCGACCGTGCTTTCGTACCTGCTGAGCGGCATCGTCCAGGTCGATCTACCCAGGCGCCAGGCCTTGCTCGAGGCGCCAACGACCGAAGAGCGGCTTGAAGCGCTCGGCGAGATCCTTGAACGGGAAATCGAGCTGCTTCGGCGCCGGCTGCGTAACTACCGGCTGGACGGCCGCCTCATCGCCACCCGCAGGAACTAGCCGCGCCGGGGCAGCGTGATCGCGGCCGGCGGGTGGCGGTTGTTGCGTCCAGCACAGCAAAAGCGCGAATCCGTCGCTCGATCCAACCGCGTGGGCCTTCGTCGGCCGGAATTCGGGCTTGTCCTCGCTCAGATCGAGCGCGGCGCCGACGCGGCGAGGGGTAAGCGGTCCCTCCGCGCGCCGAAAACAGGCATTTGGTGTTGGTGCGCAACAGCGGACCTTGGCGCGGGAGGCCCGCTAGTCCGAGTAGCGCTCTTCCTTCCACGGGTCGGCGTTGTTGTTGTAGCCGTAACGCTCCCAGAAGCCGAGGATGTCGCGGTCGAGGAACTCGAGGCCGCGGATCCACTTCGCGCTCTTCCAGAAGTAGCGCTTGGGGACGAGCAGGCGCAGCGGCCATCCGTGCTCCGGCTCCAGCGGCTCGCCGCCGAAGGTGTCCGCCAGCATGACGTCGTCGTCGTCGAGGACCTCGAGCGGGAGGTTCGCCGTGTAGCCCTGCTCGCAGTGCGCGAGGACGAAGCGAGTGGACGGCTTGAGTTGCGCCCGGCTGAGGATCTCCTGGATCGCGACACCCTCCCAGGTGGTATCCAGCCTCGTCCAACGCGTCACGCAGTGGATGTCGCAGTTGACCGTCTTGCGGGGGAGCGCCTTGAACTCCTCCCAGGTGAGCGTGAACGGGCTCTCGACCTCGCCGTAGACCTTGAAGTTCCACTTCGCGAGGTCCGTGCGGGGAACCGAGCCGTAATGCAGCACGGGGAACTTGAGCGTCCGGTACTGGCCGGGCGGAATCCGGTCGGCGACCTCCGGGTCCTCCTGATGACGACCGAACAACCGCTCGAACATGGCTCCTCCGCCGGCCAGACGCGCCTGACCCCGCACATGGTCCCATAGGTCGAGCGGACCGTTGCCTGAAGGCGCCGCGAAGCTGCCCGGGTATGCTCTGGCCGTGGAGCCCTCGCCGCCCGCGTCCGAGCCGCCCGCGGACGCCGCATCCCCGGGCGACGCCGTCCCCTCGAGCCAGGCCGCGCCGGCGGCCAGGCCCGTTCGTGGCCCGGACTCGCCGTGCGTGATCGTCGTAATGCCCGCCTACAACGCCGCGCGGACGCTCGAGCGAACGTATCGCGACATTCCGCACGAGGTCGTCAGCAGCATCATCCTGGTCGACGACGTGTCGCAGGACGAGACGGTCGACATCGCACGTGACCTCGGGCTGGACGTGATCATCCACCGCCAGAACCTGGGCTACGGGGGCAACCAGAAGACGTGCTATCGAGCCGCGCTCGACGCGGGCGCGGACGTCGTCGTGATGCTCCATCCCGACTACCAGTACGACGCGACGCGGATTCCCGCCCTGATCCAGCCGATCCTGCGGGGCGGTGCGGATCTGATGCTCGGCAGTCGATTCCTGGGCGATCCGCTCGCGGGTGGGATGCCGCGCTACAAGTACCTCAGCAACCGTTTCCTGACGACGGTCGAAAACCTCGCCTTCGGCCTGCACCTGTCCGAATACCACACGGGCCTGCGCGCCTACAGCCGTCGCCTGCTGGAGACGATCCCCTACCAGCTGAACAGCAATGACTTCGTGTTCGACCAGGAGCTGATCGCGCAGGTCGTGGCGGCCGGCGGCTTCCGGATCGGCGAGATCGCCGTCCCGACACGCTACTTCGAGGAGGCGAGCTCGGTGGGCTTCCGGCGCAGCGTCGTGTACGGGCTCTCCACGCTGCGCGTCGTCGCGCGCTTCCTGCTCCACCGCATCGGCGTCCGGCGGTCGCGCAAGCTGCGCGCCAGGCGCCCCCAGCCGTGACACAGCTTCGTCGCTCCGCCGCTGTTCGTGCCGCGGTCGGCATCGTCATCTCGGTCGTCGCAATCGCGCTGATCCTGGGGCAGGTCGATCTCGCGCGCACGGCCGACGTCCTGGCCACCGCGGCCCCCGTCTGGGTGGGACTCATGCTCGCCCTGACGTTTACCGACTTGCTGTTCCGGTCCTGGCGCTGGCAGCGCCTGCTGGCGCCCATCCACCACGTGCCATACCTGCGGACGCTCGGATACCTGGGCATCGGGTACTTCGCCAACAACCTCCTCCCGGCACGCCTCGGAGAGCTGGTTCGCAGCCACTACCTCGGGGATCGCGAGGGGATCAGCCGCACGACGACGCTGGGCACGGTCGTCGTCGAGCGCGTTGTCGACACGGCGATGGTCGTTGCCATCGCGGCGACGGCGATCCTCGTGCTGCAGGTGCGCGGCCTGATCGCCAATGCGGTGATCGTCGGGTTCGCGTTCGTCACGCTGCTCATCCTCCTGATCGGGTCGTTGATCCTCGCTCACCGGCTCCCGGGCGCCGCTCGCCTCGCCGCGGCGGCCGACCGCTGGCCACGCATCCAGGACCTGGTCGGCAAGCTGCGCGGCGGAGTCGCCGTGGCGGGCAAACCGCGAACGCTCGCCCAGGCAATCGCGCTTTCCGGTTGCGCATGGACGGCCACGACACTCGGGTTCGCCGCGGGCGCGCA
>DASXSA010000269.1:0-3913 GCA_036506235.1 Candidatus Limnocylindrales bacterium
CCCCATGGATACCAACGAAGGGTCCGAGAGTGATCGGGCCCTTTTCCATGGGCGGGTAGAGTCGTCCGCGATGGACTGCCTCATGGCCTTGTGGGTGCTGCTCGCCACGCAGGTGCGCATGGACAAGTCGCCCGCGCCGGAGCTGGCCGGGTGAACGGGCTGACCGCGGTCTCCTGGGGCGCCGACCGGATCGACCTCTTCTGGCTCGACGACGCGCGAGCGCTCTGGCACCGCTCCTGGGACGGGATGCGCTGGTCCGAGGACGAGTCGCTCGGCGGCGAAGTGGCCTTCGGTCCTACGGTCACCGCGTGGGAGGTCGACGAGCTCGAGGTCTTCGCGGTGTTCCCGGACGGCCAGCTATGGGATCGCTACTGGGACGGCCAAAGCTGGCATGACTGGGAAACGCTCGGCGGCTCGCTCGGCGGGCCGCCCGCCGCATCTTCCTGGGGAGCAGATCGCCTGGACGTCTTCGCGCCGGGAACCGACGGCCGCCTCTGGCATCGCTGGTGGGACGGAAACCGGTGGGTCGATTGGGAGCAGCTCTAGCGCGGTCAGGTAAGTCGCAGCTAAGAGGCCTCCGCTAAGGTCTCCAGGACGTCCCGCCCGCTGGAAGTGCCCCCACCGGGCGGGACGTATCCATCTCCTCGCCGGACGTCCATCGGATCCCGCCGGGGAGTGGCGTGTGGATCGCTCATCGGCGCCCTGGCGCGTGCTCGAGGTGTCGAGCGGCGGCTTGGCCGAAGAGGACCCGGTGGCGCACCGGGGAGCAGCGGAGGGCGGCTTCCTCGACGGCCAGCGGCAGCTGCTGCTCGGGATTGCCGCGGTCACAGTCCTGCTGATCGGGATCACCGCGGTGGCGCTGGCGTCTCGAACTTCCGGCGGAGAGTTGTCGATCGCGACCACTGCCTCGGTCGCGCCGGGCAGCCCCGATCCGCGGGCCGGGACAGGGGCTTCGGACACCCTGGTCGTCGACGTCACGGGAGCGGTTCGCAAGCCTGGCGTCTACCGGCTGCCGAGCGGGTCGCGGATCGTCGACGCCGTGACGGCCGCCGGCGGATTTGGGCCGCGGGTAGACGGTGCGCGGGCGGCGCGGGAGCTGAACCTGGCTGCCCGGCTCCAGGACGGCGACAAGGTGGCGGTACCGTCACGCGACGATCGACCCGCTACCGGTCAGGCCGGCCCCGGGGTGAGCCCGAGCCACGACGGGCCAGTCAACCTGAACTCGGCGACGGCGAGCGAGCTCGACGCGCTTCCCGGTGTCGGCCCGGTGACCGCGAACAAGATCATCGCGGCGCGGCAGGAGTCACCGTTCCGTTCCGTCGAGGACCTGCGCTCGCGGAAGATCGTGGGCGCCGCCACCTTCGAGAAGCTCAAGGACCTCGTGACGGTCCGCTAGGAACACGGCCGTGCCTCGAAGCGGGTGGCTTGCCGCGGGAGCTGCGACAGGCGCGCTGACCGCGAGCCTGCCACTGGGCGCGAGCCTCGTCCTCGTCGCCGCTGTCGTCGGCGCGGCGTGGTTGCTCACCGGTCGCCGCCGGGGCGGCCGAGCCCGATGTGTTGCACTCGTGCTCGGCATCACCGCAGTCGGGTTCCGGCTCGCGATCGGGTCGACCTCGCTGGCCGCGGTGGATCTCGCCGAGGGCACCGCCCGCTGGACCGGGGTCGTGGAAACGGTCGGGAGCCCGCGCGAGGGCCAGCTTCCGATCACGCTCGCGCTCGACGTGGGCGGCGTACGCATCGCCGCGACAGTCCCCCGCTACCCGCCCGTCCAGCCCGGCGACCGGATCGCCGTGATCGGCAATCTCGCGCCGCCGGACGAGGACACCTATGGGGCATATCTCCGGGCACACGCGCTGGCCGGCAGCCTCCGGGGCCGCAACATCGAGAAGCTGGCCGATGCGGAGGGGATCGGCGGCCGGCTGGAAGCTGTTCGCAGGGCGTCGGGCGAGGCACTCGCTCGGGCAATGCCGGAACCCGAGGCGGGGCTGGCGACCGGAATCCTGATCGGCCTGCGCGACCGCGTCGACCGCGATATCGCAGCCTCCTTCACGAGCTCGGGGGTGAGCCACGTCGTGGCGATCTCGGGCTGGAATATCGCCATCGTGGCCGCGTCCATTACGGCACTCGTTCGGCGATGGCCGCGGCGCCCGCGAACGCTCCTCACGCTCGCGGCGATCGGCCTCTACGCCCTGTTCGCGGGCGCATCGCCGTCCGTGCTGCGGGCTGCGCTCATGGCCGCGGTCGTGCTCGCGGCGCGCGAATCGGGCCGGGCCGGTCGAGCCGCCGCAGCCCTCGGGTGGGCGGGGACGCTGCTGCTCGTGCTCGATCCCGCGATGATCAGCGACGCCGGATTCCTGCTGTCCACTGTCGCGACGGCCGGCCTGCTCGTGTGGGCGGAGCCGATCGCGGGTTGGATGGGGGCCCGAGCCGCGGGACGCATCCCGGGTCCTCTCTGCGAAATCCTCGGGGTATCGCTGGCGGCCCAGGCGGCCACGCTGCCGCTCGTCCTGGTGCTGTTCGGGCGTCTGTCGCTCGTCGCGCCGGTTGCCAATCTCCTTGTCGTGCCGCTCGTCGCTCCGGCGATGGCCGCCGGCCTGGTCGCGCTCGGCGGCGGCTGGCTCGTGCTGCTCGGCGCCCCCGCCGCGTTTGGAGCCGTGGCCGGGCTGCCGGCCTGGGTGCTGTTGAGCCTCATGGTCGGGGTCGTCCAGGCATGCGCCGCCCTGCCGTTCGCCAACGTCACGCTGGACCCGCCACTGAACGTGGTCGCGGCCGGTGGCTCGGGGCTCGTCCTTGCCCTCTTCGGTTTGAAGCGCGGACAGGCTGGAACGCGCGCTGCCAGCCTTCGGGACCAGGCAGTCGTCAAGCCAGACCGTGCCCGCGGCCGACCGCCCCCTCGGCGGCCGGAGAAGCTGGCGATCGGTGCGCTTTCAGCGGCCATCGTTGCGCTCGGTGTCGTCGTCGTCAGGACGCCCGACGGCAACGTCCACATCACGGTGATGGATGTCGGCCAGGGCGACGCGATCCTGATCGAGGGCAATCGTGGCGGCCGCATGCTCGTCGACGGCGGACCCGATCCTGACCGCCTCCTGGTCGCACTCGACGGCGAGCTTCCGCCGTGGGACCGCCGGATCGACCTCGTCGTGCTGAGTCATCCGCACGAGGACCACGTCGCCGGCCTTCCGGCACTGCTCGATCGGTACCGGGTTGGCCGAGTGGTCGAACCAGGCATGCTGGGACCCGGGCCGGGCTACCGCGCGTGGGCGGAGGAGCTCGCGCTTCGCGGAGTGGACGCCGGTCGGCTGGCCTCGGGCGACTCGTTCCGCCTGGACGAGATCGCGTTTTCGGTGTTGTGGCCGGACCCCGGGAACGTTCCACGCGCTCCGCCGGACGGGGGCACCGCGATCAACAACGTCTCAATCGTCCTGCTCGGGACCTATGGACGCGAGCGGTTCCTCCTGGCTGGCGACATCGAGGAGGAAATCGACCCGGTCCTGCTGTCGCGAGGGCTGCCTCGGGTGGACTTCCTCAAGGTGGCGCACCACGGCAGCCGAACCTCCTCGACCGATGCGTTCCTGGACGCCGTCCACCCATCGGCCGCCGTCGTCTCGGTTGGCGCGCGAAATCCGTACGGGCACCCCTCCGCGGCGACACTCGGGCGACTGACCGGCCGCCGAGCCCGTGTTTACCGCACCGATCGGGACGGTTCCGTGGTAGCGACGCTCGACGGTTCGCGCCTGACCGTTCGGCCCGAAGGTCGCCGGAGAGCGGGTTTGAAACCCGTCGTCCTGCTCGCCTCGACCTCGACGCCCAGGCTTGCCGCTGACCTGACGCCCAGGCTCGCCGCTGACCTGACGCCCAGGCTCGCGTACACGTGCGGAATTCCGGAGCCTCGCCTGTTCGGCGCCAACCCTGC
>DASXSA010000270.1:0-8745 GCA_036506235.1 Candidatus Limnocylindrales bacterium
ACGGAGGCGATGTCGAATCCTTTCACTCGATCTTCGCGCCGACGGTGCCGCTCTCCCGCCACGTGTTCGGCCATCCGACCTTCTATTACAAGACCGGCGTGGTCTTCCTCGCGTACCTGAACGGGCACCAGGACCACTTCCGCATGGTGGGCGGGCTCGAAAGCGGCCGCTCCGCAGTGCACCTGGCGCGGCTGTTCGTGCTGGCCGACCGGGCCGGACTGCTGCGCGACGCCGCGCTGGCCGTGGACCGGATGCGCCCGGTGATGGCCCTGGCCGGGGTGACCGCTTAGCAGGAGTGGTGCGGGCGCGGAGCCGGAGGGTCGGTCTTGCCCCCGGTCAGGATGCCCGTCCACCTCTCTTCGAGTCCCCGCATCTGCTCGAGCGTCTGCTCCAGGCTCCAGTCGATGCCCAGGAATCGTGCGTAGTTGCCGCCGAGCATGCGAGCGATGTCCGCCTGGGGAATCAGCGGATCGTCGCCCGCGGAGCGGTTGACGAGCGCGAGCTTGGGCAGCAGCGTCTCCGGGAATTCGAATCCCGGATAGTCCGTGGCCCAGCAGATCCGGCTCGACGGGCAACCCAGCTGGCGAGCGCGGCGGAGAAACCCGTAAGTCTCTCGCTGGTCCAGGGTGCTGTTCAGGAAGCTCATGTCGAGGTAGACGTTGCGATGGCGGGAGATCAGGACCAGGCACTCGTCGACCCAGGGATGGCCCGCGTGGCAGACCAGAAGGCGCAGCGACGGAAAGGCGCGGGCGACGTCGTCGAGCAGGACGGGCCAGCCGTAGAGCAGCACCGTGTCGCCGACCGGCGTCGTGGAGAGATGGACCATGACAGGTATGTCGAGCTCCGCGGCCCTGGCAAAGATCGGGAACGCGAGGTCGCGGTCGTTGGGCGCCCAGTGGTCGTACATGGGGTACAGCTTCAGACCCGTCAGGCGCAGCTTCGTGATCGCGCGCTCGAGCTCGGCCACGGCGGCCTTGACGCCACGGAACTTCGGGTTCACCGCCGACATGCCGATGAACGTCTCGGGGTACTTCGCGACCAGCGCCGCGATGTAGTCGTTGCCTTTGTCGATGCTCGGCGGCCCCTCGACCCCGGTCACCCCGGCGATGTCGACGGTACCCCGCGCCTCGTAACGCGTGTACTCGGACGGGGCCACGGCCAGGATCGTGCACCTGTCGACGCCCACGCCGGCGTGGTCGCGAATCAAGGTTTCGGGGTCGATCGGTTCCCACAGGTACTCCAGGCCCTTCCAGTCCTCGTCGACGGGATCGCGGTCTTCGGGCAGCGAGCCGTGGGACTGGAAGTAGCCCATGGTCATCTCTTTGATGAAGCGCTCGTAGCCCGGGTAAAGGCCCGCCGCGAGGACGTGGTTGTGAGCGTCGATGATCATCGAGGCCCTCCTCCTGCTCTCTCATAGGTCGCCGACCACGGGCGCGCCTGCTCGAAGGCGGCGCTGGCGGCGATCACGGTCTCATCGGCGAAACGCCGGCCCGCGACCTGGAGCCCGACGGGAAGGCCATCTCGAGAAAGGCCGGCCGGTATCGACGCGACCGGGTGGCCGGTGAAGTTGAACGGATACGTCAGGCACCAGCCCAGGAGCGGGTCGACCCACCGGCCCCCGATGTCCGACGGTCCCAGGGTGTTGCCGTCCTTCGCGTTGTCGACCGGCATCGCGGCCAGGGTCGGGCAGACGAGAAGGTCGTAGCGGTCGAACACGTCCTGGAGCGCGTCGAGGACCTCGGTCCGGATCACGTCGTCGCGCCGGTAATCGAGCGCGGACTGGGTGTGGCCGAGCTCGAGGCTGCGGGCGAACTCGGGTGATATGTCGCCCCGGTGTGATCCCAGGAGATCGATGCCCTGCTCTTTGAAACCGTCCGCCGTCTGCGCCGACCGCACCGCGCTCTGCCGCATCCAGCAATCGCACAGCTCCTCCTGGCTTCGGTTCAGGCCCACGCGCACCTCGTCGACGTGCGCCCCCGCCACCTCGAACGCGGCCACCGCCTCCCGGGTGACCCTTGCCACCTCGGGATCGATCGGAAAGACCCCGAGGTCGGGGCTCCATGCGATCCGCATGCCCGCGATCGAGCGCTTCGTCGCGGCCATGTAGTCCGCGCCGTCGGCCGGCAGGCTGTACGGGTCGCGGTCGTCCGGTCCTGACATCACCCCGAGCATCAGGGCTGCGTCGGCTACGGATCGGGCCAGCGGGCCGGCGTGGGCGAACGGGACGGCGAGCATGAACGCGTCCGGCCGGGCCACCGCCGCCACGCGACCGAACGAAGCCTTGAAGCCGTAGACCCCACACCACGCCGCGGGGATGCGGATCGAGCCCCCGCCGTCGGATCCCTGGGCGATGGCGGCCAGACCGTCCGCCACGGCTGCGGCGCTGCCTCCGGAGGAGCCGCCCGCGTTCTTGCCGATCTGGAACGGCGTGCTCGTGGGACCGAACAGGTAGTTGTCGGTGATCCCGCGATGGCCGAACTCCGGAGTGTTGGTCTTGCCCAGGACGATCGCGCCCGCCTGCTCCAACCTCGTGACGTAGGTCGCGCTGACGGTCGGCGTCCAGTCCTTGAACGGTTTGCATCCGAAGGTGTTGGGCACACCGGCCTTGAAGTCGAAGAGGTCTTTGATCGCGATCGGAATTCCACGCAGCGCGCCAGGCGCCGCCCCGGCGACGATCGCCTTCTCCGCCTCGCGCGCCAGCCGCCTTGCCTCCTCGTGCAGCACGAGCACGTACGCGTTGAGCGCCCTGTTCCGCTCGTCGATGCGCGCGAGAAACGCGTCGACCGCCTCCACCGGCGACAGGTCGCGCTTGCGGATGCGGGCCGCCAGCTCTGTCGCAGGCATGTAGGCGAGATCGTCGTGCGTGCGCATGGCCTTCTCCTTCTTCAGTCGACCTGCCTGACGGCGGCCAGCGCCTGCCTCACCAGGGGCGTCACCACGTCCGGTCCCTCGGCTTTGATGCGGCGCGCCGGAAACACCGACGACCCCATGGCGAGCGCGGCGGCACCCGCCCTCAGGTAGGCGCTCGCGTTCTGAGCAGAAACGCCGCCGGTCGGGACCAGGCGCGCGGCGGGAAAGGGCTGCAGCATCGCCGCGAGATACTCGGGCCCGCTCGGCTCAGCCGGAAAGAGCTTGAGGACCTCGGCGCCCAGCCGCAGCGCGAGGTCGATCTCCGAAGCCGTGAAGACACCGGGCAGCATCGCCAGCCCGCGCCGCTGAGCCGATTCGAGCAGCGTCGGGTTCAGGCCTGGCGCGACCAGGAACTGGGCCCCCGCCCCAACGGCTTCCTGGAGCTCGGCCTGGGTGCGGACGGTGCCCGCGCCGACCAGGGTGCCAGGGTGGTCTTTGCGCAGGCGCTCGATCGCCCTCGCGGCGCCGGGCATCGTGAATGTGATCTCGACGACCTCGAGGCCGGCCGCGATCGCGCAGCCGGCTGCCGCCACCGCCATCTCGACGTCGTCGAGGCGGACGATGCCGATCAGCCTGGCGGTCAGCAAGCGCTCGGCTTCGCTCAGCGTCCCACCTCGCGAGAGTCGCTGGCCAGCAGCGTCTCGACATCGCTCCTGTCGAGCCGGAAAAGGTCTCCGTGCATGGTCATCTTGAGCGCGCTCATCGCAAGGCCGCGATCGAGACCGAGCTCGAGCGATCCGTCGACGAGGCCCCAGATCAGGCCTGCCATGAAGGCGTCACCGGCACCCACCCGGTCGACGGTCGTGACCCTGTGCCCCGGACGGCGAACCGCCGTGCCGCCCCGCGATGCGATGGCGCCGTCGCCGCCTAGCGTCAGCACCACGGTCTCCACGCCGAGCCGGGCCTGCAGCTGATCCACGCTCTCTGCCTCGAAGAGGTCGCGTGCGTCCTCTGCCGTGCAGACCAGGACGTCCACCAGCGGTGCCACCTCGCGAACCGCGTCGGCAGCCTCTTCGCGACCCCACATCCGGTGCCGGTAGTTCACGTCCATGGTCACCGAAGCGCCGCCTGCCCTCGCGGCTTCCATGGCCCGGCGCGTGAGCTCGCGGGTCGAATCCGAAAGCGCGAGGGTGATTCCCGAGACGTGCAGGAACTGCGTGTCGGCGACCTGGGCCCAGTCGAACACGACAGACGGTGCAAGGGCCATCGTCGAGCTGGCGCGGTCATAGAGCACCTCGATCGCGCGGGGCGCCGTGGCCAGCTCGACGAAGTACAGGCCGAGCCGTCCGCCCATCTCCCAACGCACGAGCGAGGTGTCGACCCCGCCGGCGGCGAGGGTGCGAGCGACCCGGCGCCCGAGCGCGTTGTCCGGCAGCGCCGAGACCCAGGCGGCCCGGAGGCCGACGCGGGCGGCGGCGAAGGCGACGTTGGCCTCTGACCCGGCGACGTGGACGTCGTACGCCGGCGCATCCTCGAGCCGGTCGCCAGCGCGCACCGAAAATCGCAACATCGCCTCCCCGAGAGTGACCAGCTGCCGGGTGGGCAATCCGCCTCGCCTAGAAGTAGGTGAGCACGGCGTCGAGCACGTTGTAGTCGTCGTCGACGACCGGCAGCAGCCGCCACTTGTCGAATGCCGTGCACGGATGCGAGATCCCGCACCCGACGAGATCGCCGACGGCCAGCTCCTCGCCAACTTCGATCCGCATATAGGCGTGCTGATCGTTGAGGGAAGTGATGGAGGCTGCTCCACGCAGCGGCTGCGGCGCCTGGCCGGGCCGCATGAAGAGCCGAGGCACCGGAAGCTCGAGGTCGTACGGCACGTCGCGCTTGCCAAATCCGAGGAGCGCAAGGCCGGGCTCCGGCAGCGAAAGCACCACCCCCCACACCTCCAACGCCTCTTCCAGCGGGTCCGTGCCGGCGAGCCGGCGCCCGAACGGGGAGAGCTGTTTGTAGTGCGCGGCGTCATGGGTCAGATAGCAGCCGCTGCGCAGCACGACCCGGACTGGGTTCGGCATTCCGTCGAACGCCGCGATGACGCGGTCGGGGAACGCGCTTCCGCCCGCCGTCACCAGCACTTCGTCCACGTCGCCAAACCGACCCGCCTGGTCGAGCTCGATGACCATGCTTCGGATCTCCTCGAGGAAGGCATCGACATCGGCGACCTCGCCGAGGACGCCCTCGAAACCCTCGACTCCGACCAGTGCCAGGTGGCGTGTTGCGCTCACCGCCTCGGCGACGGCGCGCGCCTCCTCGCGCGTGCGGCACCCCGTGCGCCCTCCCGCAACACCCAGCTCGAGCAGGACGTTGACGCGCCGGTCGAGTCCCGCGCCGTCGAGCGCGTCCTCGAGCACCTGCACGCCAGGCACGGAGTCGACCAGGCAGTAGAAGTCGAACCCCGGATCCTCCTGCAGCTCCTCCGCCAGCCAGCGGATGGCGGCCGGCTCGACGAGCTCGTTGGCCAGGACGACCCGGGACGCATCGAAGGCCCGCCAGACCCGGACCTGCCACATGGTCGCCGCGGTCACCGCCCACGCGCCCGCATCGAGCTGCATCTGCAGGAGCTGCGGCGCCATCGCGGTCTTGCCGTGCGGCGCCAGCGAGATGCCGTGCCGTTTGCAGAGCGACGCCATCGTGTCGATGTTGTGGCGCAGCGCCGACTCCCTGAGCACCATCGCCGGGAACATGAAATCGCCGTCGAGCACTTTCCAGCCGCGCTTGCGAACCTCGCGGATCGTGGTCGGCGGACCGGCGGGAAAGGACTTGTAGCGCCAGTCGATTCGCTCATCGAGGATGCGGTCGAGATCGAGCGCCACTGCCTTCGAGGTGGACGCCATGGCTAGGCGCCAAGCTCTGTGAGCGCCTCGTGCGCGGCGAGGACGCGGCCGTACTTCATGGCCAGGGTCTGCAGGCTGGCGCGGTGCAGCTCCGGCGCGTAGGAGGAGACCGCGTCCGAAACGACCGCCGCCTGGAAGCCTTCGTGGAAGGCGCCTCGCGCGGTGTCCTCGACGCAGATCTGGGTCACGGTCCCCGTGATCAGCACGGTGTCCACGTGGTGCGCGTTCAAGAGGTCCGTGAGCCGGGTGCGGTGGAAGCCGTTGTACCCGTACTTGTCCACCTGGTGCTCGTTCCGCCGCGGCGCCAGCTCGTCGATGACGGCGACGCACTCGCGCTCGCCCTCGACGTCATCGTAAGTTCGCCGGATGCCCGGCCAGCAGCACCGCGTCGGGGGAGCGATGACCGGGGACCACTTCCACATGAGCGTCGGGGCCGGCCCGGCGTTGAACCGGGTGAAGACGATCGGACGGCGCCGCGAGCGGAACCACTCGAGCAGCTCCCGGTGCACGTCGATGGTCTCCCGGGCGTCCGGCACCTCCAGCGGCGCCCCCACCCTGACGAAGTCGTTCTGCATGTCGACCACGATCAGCGCGGTGCTGTCCGGGCGCAGCTCGAACACGATCAGCACGCTAACATCCCCGCCATCGAGACGTCCGCATTCGCGTTCGCGAGCGACCTGGTGGACGAGGGCATGGCCGCCGTCCTGGACAACATCGGGGATCGCGGCGGGCTGGGCGGAGTCACAATGGCCGCGGCCTACCACCACGGGCGCGACATCTTCCCGCACAACCCGAAGCGCAAGGTCCACTTCCTCGAGGGCGGCTCGGTTTTCTTTCAGCCAGACTCTGCGCGCTACTCGGGCCGCGTGCTCCAACCGATCGTCAGCACGCTGGTCCACGAGCAAGGGGATGTGCTGGCCGACCTGTGCTCGGCCGCAGCGGCCCGGTCGATGGGAGTTCGCGCCTGGACCGTGTTTCTGCACAACTACGCGCTCGGCGAGGCGCATCCCGAGTGCGCGAGCCGCAACATCTTCGGCGACCACCACCTGACCGACCTCTGTCCGAGCAACCCGGAGGTGCGCGCTTACGCGACGGCGCTGGCGGCCGACGTCGCGTCGAAGGGTGTCGACCTGGTGGTGGCCGAATCGTTGCACTTTCACGGGCTCGAGCACGGATTCCACCATGAGCGGTACTTCATCGAGCTGGGCCCGCTCGGCCGTTATCTGCTGGGCCTGTGCTTTTGCGACGATTGCCTGGAGGCCGCGCGCAAGAACGGTGTGGACGTCGATCAGTTGCAAAGGGCAGTTCGGCAGGAGCTCGAGCGGCGATTCGCGACTCCGCCAGACCCAGAACCGCCGGAGCTCGAGCGCTCCACCGTCCTGGCATTCGCCGGTGGCGAGCTCGGCGGCTACCTGGAAGCCAGGGCCGCCACGGTCGCCTCGCTCGTCCGCGAAGCCGCCGCCGCCGCGCACGACGAGGGCGCGGGCTTTGCCTTCATCGACCTCTCCGGGGCGGTGAAGGGCTACGCGACGGGCCGTCCGGCGGGTGGCGCCGCCCCCATGATCGCCTGGCAGTTCGGCATCGACGTCGCGGCCATTGCCGCCGCGTGCGGTCAGGTGGAGGCGATCGGCTACGCGGCCGATCCGGACCGCCTTCGCTTCGACCTCACCGCGTATCGGGCCGCCCTCGGCGAGTCGAACCGGCTGTCGGTAATCCTGCGGCCGATGGCGCCCGACAGCGACTCCGCCGCCAACCTCGCGCAGAAGCTGGCAATCGCACGCGAGGCCGGCGCGGTCGAGGTCGGCTTCTATCACTACGGCTTCATGCGCCTGGAGTCACTGGACCTGATCCGCTCGGCGCTCGACTCCCGCTAAGAGCGGCCGACGATCCTTCCAGGGAGCCGTCCCGTCGGCGCCCCGCCGTCGACCACCAGCTCGCCGTTGACGATGACGTGGGCGATCCCCGACGGCGAAACGCGGCCGTTGTCCCACGTGCTCAGGTCCGCCAGCGAGTCGGGATCGAAAACCGTGATATCCGCCGCGCGACCCGCGACGAGCAGTCCTCGGTCGCCCAGCGAGAAGCGCTCCGCCGGGAAGCCCGCGATCTTGCGCACGGCCTGCTCCAGCGTCAGCGCGCCTCCGCGCACGTACTCGCCGGCGATCCGCGCGAACGTGCCGAAGCCTCGCCGGTGGGGCCGGCTGCCCATGTAGATGCCGTCGGTCGAGCCGATGTAGAGCGGATGGGCGAGGGTTCGCCGGATGATTCCCTCGCCGTCGATCGAGTCGGGCCAGTGGTAGACGGCCAGCGCCCGCCCGGCGTGCGCCGCGAGCAGCTCGAACATGCAGTCCACATCGGCCTGGCCCGCTTCGCGCGCAAGCTCGCCGAGGCTGCGGCCCTCGAGCTCCGGGCCACCTTCGACGCAGCTGACCATGATCTCCCCGCGCTCGGCGATTCGCTCGGCTGTCTCGGCGCGGAGGCGCTCCGGTTCGGGGGAATCGGTCAGCTGACCGATCGACGCGGCGTAGCCTCCTGCCTGCGCCCACTCCGGAAGCATCATCAGCAGGTGGGTGCACGCGGCGGCGTAGGGGTACATGTCGAAGGTGACGTCGACCCCTGACGCCTGCGCCTCCTCGAGCAGGGCCGCGGCCGTACCGTCGACGGCCAGGTGCGAGATGTGCACCTTCACGCCCGATTCACTCCCGATCCGGAAGCTCTCCCCGCATCCGCGGGCCAGCCGGCTCCAGTACCCCCGCTGATGCGGCGCGTACACGCCGCCCGCTGACGCGACGACGCGGCACAGATCGACCAGCTCCTCCACCCCCGAGAGCGCGCCCGGCTGGTACTCGAGCCCGGCGGCCATGCCCACGGCGCCGGCTTCGAGCCATTCGACCAGGCCGCGCTTCATCGCGGCCGCCTGCTCCGGCGACGGGGACTCGGGTCCCCAGCCCATGGCGCCCGCCTTGATGGCCAGGTGCGGCGCCTGCGGCACCAGGTTGTTGGG
>DASXSA010000271.1:0-13778 GCA_036506235.1 Candidatus Limnocylindrales bacterium
GCGGCGGACTGGGCGATCGCCTCGCGCCCGCTCGCGGCTGTGGCCACCGTGAATCCTTCGCCGGCGAACCCGGCCTCGAGGACCTGGCGGTTCCAGGGGTCGTCCTCCACGACCAGGACGGAACCCTTCGACCTTTGGCCGGGCAGATCCCTGGCGGGTGCCTTGGCGGGGGCTCGCACGGGCGTCGTCCGGTCGTGCGAGAAGGCGAGCTGCATGGCTGCGCCTGATCATGGACTTTCCCTGCCGATCGGCCACCCTGCGCAGGACACTGCGCATTTCACGCGCCTTTCAGGGAGGCTCGACCGAACGTGCGACTCGCGCGGAGCGTCAGCTCCAGCGGCTGGTCCGGCCTGCGCTGCCGTCCACGTCGAGCAGGTAGCCAAGGCGCGGGATCGTCTTGATCGGGCCGCCTGTCGCTCGCGGCACGCCCAGCTTTCGTCGGAGCTTGCCGATCGTGGTGCGGAGCGTCCGAACATCGTCGCGGTAGTCGGGTCCCCATACGTTCGTCAGGAGTTCACCGTGTCCGAGCACCGTGTTCGGATGCAGCGCCATCTCCCGGAGAACACCCCATTCGTGTCGCGTCAACCAGACGGGCTGGCCCTTTTCGCGTACCACGCGGTGCTCGACGTCGACCTCGACGTCCAGACCTGGTAAGCGGATTGCGGCCTGCGGTGGCTTGCCACCCGCCCTGCGGAGGAGGGCGCGTGCCCGAGCGCCGAGCTCTTCAGGATCGAAGGGCTTGCCGAGATAGTCGTCGGCGCCCAGATCAAGGCCGACGCGGATATCGGAGCGGCGGGAACGCTGGCTGAGGATGATCGCCGGCACCGGCTCGAAATCGCGCATTTGACGGAGGAGTTCGAAGCCGTCGGTATCCGGCAGCAGGAGGTCGAGCACCACCAGGTCGGGCCGAAGGTCGCCGAAGATGCGCAGCGCGTCTACCCCGTCGCTGGCGGTCACGACCTTGAAGCCCTCATCGCGGAGGGTTCTTTGGACCAGGCGACGGACGGGAGCGTCGTCGTCCACCGCAAGCACGACGGGCTCCTCGAGGGACGCCGTCCGATACTCGCTCGCTCCCCTTCGAGACACCATGCGTCCCACTATAACGCCGTGCCTCGAGACGGCCGCCGATCAGGCCGCCCTTCGAATTGCCAGGCGGTCGGCCGCGCGGAATTCGTTTGGCAGTCGCGGCCGGGGTCAGGCCGATCCGGTGACGGCCGACTCTTCGCCCACGGGATTCACGGCTCGACCATCGCGGTAGACATACCAGACGGTGTGGCCGAGTTCCGCGAGCGGGTTGCGGGGCTGGACGCGGACGTGCGGATATTGATCGCGCAGAGCGTCCTCGAGCCGCTCGAGGAGTTCTTCGTTGGGGATCGGGAGCTCGGCCGAGCGCCCCAGTGCTTCATCGACCGCCGCCGTGAACTCGGCGTCGTCGGATGGGAAGCAGTTCGCCAGTGGGGCTGGCAACACTCATGCCCTCCTTGTGCGCGGCACCCTCCTGCCGCGCACGCACAAGGCTGCCCCCGGGTGGAACCCCGAGTCGGCTGAATACGCTGGATATACATTTCACGGTGGTTGCAATCGAAAACCCGGGCCTCGCGCCCGGCTCGCGCCGCGGCCCCGTCGGGCAGGATTTCCCGTGAACGCACGCCGGTTCCGGCGCCGCCTGCGTCAATCGCATTCCGTGACGAGGAACGAGCGGAAACCGGCCATGCAAGACAGCTGCAAGGCAGTCGCACAACGCTTCCGGGTGGGACGCCACCAGAGCTGGGCGAGGCTTGAGGCAGACACCTGCCCATGCCAAACGTGCAAGGAGTAGCCATGCAGCAGCGATCAGGAACCGCAACTCCGACCCGCTCTCCGGTCGATGACCAGACGTACGACCTTCTGCAGTCGCTGACGTCGAAGCTCGAGGCCATCGAGGCCTACGAGACGTACGCGGCCGACGGTGGCCGCTACGGGTCGCTCTTCGAGGAGCTCGCCAACGAAGATCGGCAGCACGCCGAGAAGCTGCTCGACGCCCTTCGGGAGCGTCTCGGCTCGCGCTAGTCGTGATGGCCGATGAGACCACGATCGCCTCGGTCCGCAAGGGCCGGGGCGATCGTCATGTCAGAGGGTCGGATGTCCGCGGGATGGAGACATCAGCGGCTCGCAGCACCACCTGCCGAGTCGGGCAATCGCTCGCTCAGCCTCGTTCGCGCTCGTGGTCGCCTCGCCGGTCGGCGTCGCGAAGACTCGGCTTCGTCCCGCTCCTCGGCGGGATCGCCCTCGGCGACCATCGAAGACTTCGGCGCCACCGGAACGTCCCGGTCCTGGAGGCGCTCGAGAACGACCTCGAGGACGGCTGCAATCGGCACAGCCAGGAAGGCACCCGGAAGCCCGCCTGCCGCGGCGCCGACGAGCAGGCTGACCAGCACGACGAACGGAGACAATCCAATCGCGTTGCGCATGACGATGGGCACCAGGAAGTTGCCCTCGATGGCCTGCAGCAGCACGTAGACCACGGCCACGATCAGTGCCTGCTCAGGGCCGATCGTCAAGGCCACGAGCATCGCCGGGATGGCGCCGAGGAACGGACCGACGATCGGGATTCCCTCGGCAAGCCCGGCCAGCAGGCCCAGCAGGAGGGGCGACGGCAGTCCCATCACGGTGTACACGACACTCGTCGCGACGCCGATCGCGGCCATCAGCAGCAGCTGGCCGCGCACCCAGAGCCCCAACCTCGTCTCGGCTTCGTTCCACGCTTCGCGCACGCCGGGACGGCGCTCCTCGGGAAGGAAGCTCAGGACGTAGCGCTCCAGCCGGGCGTGCTCCACGAGCCAGAAGAAGACCACGGCGAGGAGCGTCACGACGGAGGCCACCACCTCGGCCACGGTGAGGCCGGCCTCGACGACCGCATCGGCCGCCGGCGCCCCGAGGCGCGCGAGCTGCCCGGACGCGCTGTCGATGAGCGCCACGAGCGTGGCCGACAGCGTTGCGGGCTCCAGCCTCTCGGCCCACGCCTTCGCCGACGCCAGGAAGGGTGGTAGCGCTCGGGCAAAGTCCGTGACCTGACCGGCAGCGGCAGGAACGATCACCAGCGCGAGGCCGACCACGATGCACAGGAACGCCAGGTAGGCGAGCAGGATCGCCGCGGGTCGACCGAGCGGAAGGCGCAACCGCAGCCAGCCGATGACCGGCTCCAGCCCGGACGCCAGCAGGATCGCAATGAAGACCAGCGCGAGCACGTGCGCGGCCGACCAGGCCAGCAGAGCGACGCCGATGACCACTCCGACACCGACGCCGAAGCCAAGGCCGCGTCCGGCCCAGTGGACCGCCTCGGCCCTCATCAGCTCAGGTCGCCTGCGATCGCCGGCGTCGCGTGGCGCGTGTCGTTCCCGGCCGGATACCGCGACCGGCCAGGCCTGCGCCGAGGCTGAAGACGAGCAGGAAGCCGGACGGGGTCGGGCTTGGCTGCGGGCTCGGGCTGGGTGCCGGACCGCCGCCGGGTCCGGGCTTGCAGTGCTTCTTGCAGTCGCCGCCCTGGTCGCCGCCTGGTTGCTTGTGCTCCTCGTGTTTTGGCGCGGGCTTGTGGCAGCCAATCGTGCCGCCCCAGCTGTTCTTGAAGTAGACGTAGGCGGTTCGGCTTCCGAGCTGGCCGCCGGTTCCGACGCCCCGGCTCGCTCGGCGCATCCAGTCGGCGTCCCAGCGATCCCACGATGACGGGCCACGCTCCGCCTTCACGAGGTCGATCCCCCACCCGCTCGGGCAGGACTTGTACATCAGCCCGGGCTGGTCGATCTGGTGGGCGGCGCCTGGCTGGGTCCCGGCGATGAACCACTCGGACGTCGTGTCGCGCGTCCACGGTCCGGGCCGCCCACCGGTCCATGCGTCGATCGTCGTCCGGACCACCCCGGAGGGCCGCTTGAAGTCGGTGACCGGCGTGCCCCGGGTGTAGTCGCGCAGGAATGCCTGCCACACGCGCGAGGGACCCTCGAGCGAGGTGATCTGGTGGCCGCGCGGCTGTGAGTGGTCGCTGTTTCCCATCCAGACCCCGACCGCCAGCGCGTGCGCCTTGCTGCCGGACTTCGGGGGCGCGATGAAGCCGAAGGTCGTGAAGTCGCGCGTCTCGTTGGTGGTACCCGTCTTGGCGCCGGCCAGGCGGCGCTGGCCATGCGGGCCATTGCGCAGCGCCAGCGCCGACGCCCAGATCTTGTTCTGCGACGGGTCGGTATTGCCGGCCAGGACGTTGGTGATCAGGTAGGCGGCCTGCGGGCTGACAGCCTTCGTGAGCTTCGGCTCGCCGGCCTCGAAGACCGCGTTCCCGCTGGGGTCGTCGATCTCGAGGACCATCCGTCGCTGGGCCAGGACACCGCCGTTGGCGAACGTGCCGTAGGCGCCGGTCAGGTCGATCGGATGGAGCTCCACCGTCCCGATCGCGCCCGCCAGTCCGGACTGCATGAACATCTTCTTGCCGCCCGGGAACTGGATGCCGAGGGCGGCCGCCTGGTCGGCGACGGGACCGTTGCCGACCGTCTCCAATGCCCGGATCGCGGGAATGTTGAGCGAGTACTGCAGGGCCTTCCGCATGAGGACCGGGCCGCGGTCCTGGTTGTCGGCGTCGCGCGGAGCCCAGCCCGGGCCGAACTGCGTGGTGACGTCGAGCAGCAGGCTGCCAGGCGTCAGGGCGCGCTTCTCGAAGGTCGTGACGTACACGACGGGCTTGAACGCCGATCCGGGCTGCCGGAAGCCGTCGCTCATCACGTCGTACTTGGGCGCGAACTTGCGGCTGGCGATGTTGTCCCGGTAGTAGCCGGCGCTGCCCAGGTAGGCGATGACGTCGCCGGTCTGGTAGTCGAGGGCGACGAAGGATCCGTTGTGGATGTCCGCACCACGCAGTCGCGCGACCCACGACCGATCGAAGGCCGACAGCTTCAGCTGGCGGGCGAGCTTCGCACCGGCCGAGCGGCTGAGGTTCGGAACGATGGCGGCCGCGGTCAGGTACTTCTCGGCGATCTGCTGCGCGCGCCAGTCGAGCGACGTGATCACGCGGTACCCACCGGTGTCGACCTTCTCCGGGCTCCCGAGGATCTGGATCAGCTGCTGCCGAACCTGCCACACGAACTGCGGCGCCTTCCAGTGCACCGGCTGCTCGCCTGCCAGAACGACCGGTTCGGCCATCGCCTTCGTCAGTTCGTCCGGGCTCAGCTGCGTCCAGCGGCCCGTCGACAGGCCCTCCAGGATCCAGTTCCGGCGTTCGATTGGGGGAGCATCCTGCGGGACGACGAGATGCCCGGATTTGTCCGGCTTCGCATAGAGGTAGGGATCGAGCGTCGTCGGCGACTTGGGCAGCCCGGCCAGCAGCGCGGCCTGGGCGGGCGTGAGCTTCGAGAGGTCACCCACGCCGAAGTAGATCTCGGCCGCCGCGGCGATCCCGTACGCACCGTGGCCATAGAAGTTCTGGTTGAGGTACGAGGTGATGATCAGCTGCTTCCCCTCGTCGCCCGGGAAGCGCTCCGTCAGGCGTGCGGCCTGGATGATCTCCTCGGCCTTGCGCACGTAGCGGTCCGCGCCCGGTGCCGTCGCATCCGGCGGCAGGAGCCGAGCCCTCACGAGCTGCTGGGTGATCGTCGAGGCTCCGCGCTCGTTGCCACTGGTCGCGTTGCCGGCGAGCGCGGACACGATTGCGGCCGGATCGAAGCCGCTGTTCTGCCAGAACGTGCGGTCCTCGGCGGCTGTCGTGGCGTCGAGGACGAGGTGGGGCAACTCGTCGAACGTGACGATGCGGCGATGCTCCTGCTGGAACCGCGCGAGCTCCACCTTGCCGGTGCGGTCGTACACGATGGTCGGCTGCGCATAGGTCAGATCGGCGAGCAGGGCAGGGTCGGGCAGCTTGGCCGACAGCGCCTCGATGGTCGCGCCGATCGCCGCGCCTCCGGCCAGCAGGCCCACGCCCATCATCGACACCAGCAGCAGCAGCGTGAGGGCCACGACGGTCCGCACCCGGCCGCCCTGCTTGCCTCGATGTGAGCGATGCCCGCGCGGCATCCCGGGCACGAACCGACCCGCTGTGCGTGCGCCAAAGGGGACGGGTCCGGCGAGTGGGCGCGCTCCTGCCAACCCTGCCACTCCGTTTCGGCCGTGACCGAGGCCGCCGCCTCCGCCGATGCCGAGGCCGCCGCCTCCACCACTGGGCCGCGGTCGCCCGAGCTTTCGCCGGGATCCCCCGACTGCCGCCTTGGGCGCCCGGTGGATCGGCACCGTCGAGGATGCGTGCGTCGGCGGCGGACCGAGATCGTCGGGGGTCAGGCGTCGGAACGGACGGAGTGGGCCAAGCGGACGCAAGCCCGATGGGCGCGGACGGACGTCGTGTGGGCCATCGAAGCGGAAGTCCACCGCCAGAGGATGGCAAGCGGGCCATCACGACCGTATGCCGCGGCAATCACCCGGCTTGCAGAGGCGTCAAAGAACGGGCGGACGCATCGGTCGCTAGCATTCCTTCAGGAAGGCGAGGTGAGGCTGGAGCATGGCCGCTACCAAGACTGAAGTTCCGATCAGCGGCGGCGGGTCCGGCGTCCACGATCCGGGTGTCGAGGTCGCGCGGGAGCGGTCCGAACGCGTGGCCCGTGATGGTGAGCCGGCCGTCCTCCCGATCCAGCTGCCGGGCGCCGGCGAGATCCGGGTCGGCACGGCGTCGTGGACCGACCCGACGATGACCGTGCCCGGCGTGTTCTATCCGGTCGGCACCGACACGGCCGAGGAGCGCCTCGGCTACTACGCCGGCCGGTTCCCGGTCGTCGAGGTCGACGCCACCTACTACGCCCTGCCGTCGGAGCGAACGTCGGCGCTGTGGGTCGACCGGACGCCGCCCGACTTCACGTTCGATATCAAGGCGCACGCTCTCATGACGGGCCAGCCGACCGAGACGAAGCGCCTGCCAAAGGGCCTGCGGGAGGAGCTGCCCGACGACCTGCGCTCCAAGCCAAGGGTTTACGGAAAGCAGCTTCCAGCCGAGCTCCTCGACGAGTTCTGGCGCCTCTTTCGCGAGGGCCTGGAGCCCCTCCGGGAGAGCGGCCAGCTGGGAGCGGTGTTCCTCCAGTATCCGCGCTGGTTCTTCACTTCGTCCGAGAACCGCGACGCGATCCTCGACGCTCAGCGGCGCCTCGAGGGGATCCCGGTCGCCGTCGAGTTCCGGAACTCGACGTGGTTCAACGAGAAGAACGTCGATCGGACGCTGCGCTTCCTGCAGGACAACCACGTCCCATACGTGATGATCGACGGACCGCAGGGCTTCAAGAGCAGCGTCCCGCCGCTCGACTGGGTGACCTCACCGGAGCTGGCCGTCGTCCGCTTCCACGGACGGCGCGCCGAGACGTGGGAGGCGAAGGGCGTCCCGACCGTCGAGCGGTTCCGCTACCTGTATGGAACTGACGAGCTGCGCGACTGGGTGTCGCGCATCGAGAAGGCAGCGAAGGCGGCGCGCGAGACGCACGTCCTCATGAACAACTGCTACGCCAACTACGGTGCGACGAACGCGCGAGAGATCGCCAAGCTCCTGGCCGAGCTGGAAACCACCGAGACCTAGCCGTCGACCGGTGGCAGGCCGGCCATTCCGTCCCCCAACGCAGTATCCGAGTGCTCGGTCGCCTCGAGTTCCGCGCCCGCCGAGCCCAGCCAGGTCACGGCGCCCAGCGCGATCGGCAGAAGTCCGGCGAGGATGAGCCACGGCCCGAACACGAGGCCGAGGCCTGCGATCGCCAGCCCGGAACCGACCTGAAGCGGGGCGAACGTCTCGGTCGGGACACGCCCCGATTCGTCGGCGAACGGTCCGCCGGCAATCGCCTGGGAGTCGATCGCGGGAGCGGCACGCCGCTGGCCCCTGGCAAGCAGGATGGCTGCGAACGCGCTCGCCACTCCGAATAGCCCCAGCAGGGTCGTCCCCGCCGGCTCGTAGCTGATGAACCAGTAGACCGTCGCCACGACGAGGGCGAACGCGGCACTGCGCGCGAAGAACAGCACCTCCTCGGGCTGGCGCCGGAGCCGTTCGATCATTCCGCGACGTCCGCGGCGCCGGCGCCCGGGCGGTCCACGTCAGGCTCGACGCCAACCGCCGGCGGGTCGATCCCGGCCCGCGCGAGGCGCTCGTCGAACACTGGTCGCTCCGAGCGGATCGGTGGCAGGCGGCGGAAGTTGTGGTGCGGCGGCGGCGAGGACGTGGCCCACTCGAGCGAGTTCCCGCCCCACGGGTCGTCGCCGGCGGTTGCGGGTTCGCGAAGTGCGAGCACCACGGCCGCGAGGAACGGGATCGTGCCCAGGCCCAGCAGGAACGCCCCCAGCGTCGACAGCAGATTGAGCGCTCCCCAGCCGGTGCTCACCGCGTAGTCCACGATCCGGCGGGGCATTCCTTCCGCGCCCAGCTGGTATTGCGGCACGAAGGTCAGCGCGAAGCCCACCATCCAGGCGGCGAAGTGCAGCCGACCCAGGCGCTCGGACAGGAAGCGCCCGGTGAACTTGGGGAACCAGTAGTAGATCCCCGCGAACCCGGCGAAGACCGTGCTGCCGATGATCACATTGTGCAGGTGGGCGACGACGAAATAGGTGTCCTGGAACTGAAAGTCGAGCGGCGGCGAGGCCACGATCACCCCGGTGATTCCGCCGATCGTGAACACGTAGATGAGGCCGATCGCCCACAGTAGCGGCACGCGGAAGGACAGGCGGCCGCCCCACATCGTCGCGATCCAGTTGAAGATCTTGATCCCGGTCGGTACGGCGATCAGCAGGGACATGATGCTGAAGAACGGCAGGTTGACCCTTCCGGTCGTGAACATGTGGTGGGCCCAGACCGTCATCGACAGCCCGGCGATCAGGATCGTCGCCAGGATCACCAGCCGGTAGCCGAAGAGCGGCTTGCGGCTGAAGACCGGGAAGATCTCGCTGACGATGCCGAAAAACGGAATGGCGACGATGTACACCTCGGGGTGACCGAAGAACCAGAACAGGTGCTGGTAGATGATCGGGTCGCCGCCCCGGCTGGCATCGAAGAACGAGCCGCCCAGGTGGCGGTCGATGTACAGCAGGGCCAGTGCCCCCGTGATCGCCGGGAAGGCGAACAGGATCATCGTCGCAGTCACGAGCATGTTCCAGGTGAAGATCGGCATCCGGAACATCGTCATGCCCGGGGCGCGGCGCGCGTAGATCGTGGCAATGAAGTTGACCGCGCCCATGATCGACGAGGCGCCCGACAGCGCGAGCCCCACGATCCACAGGTCAACCCCGACATTGGCCGAGTAGCGGACCTCGCTCAGCGGGGCATAGCCCGTCCATCCGATGTCGGCTGCCCCGGACGTGGTCAGGAAACCGAGCAGCACGATCACGCCGCCGAACAAGAACAGCCAGTAGGACAAGGCGTTGAGCCGCGGGAAAGCCATGTCCGCCGCGCCGATCTGCAGCGGGACGATGTAGTTCGCGAACCCGATCGCGAGGGGCGTCGCGAAGAACAGCATCATCAGCGTCCCGTGGATGGTGAACAGCTGGTCGTAGGTCTGGGCACTCACGATCTGCTGGCCCGGCTGGGCGAGCTCGCTGCGCATGACCATCGCCATCAGTCCGGCCAGCAGGAAGAAGCCGAACGCGGTGACCATGTACAGCACGCCGATCCGCTTGTGATCGGTCGTGGCAAGCCACGCGACAAGCGCGGGGGGCTCCGTATGCCGGACCGCGACTGCCGGCGCGGACGCACTCATGGGACCGAGGGCGACGGAGACGCCAACGGCGACCCTCCCGCCGACGCCGCGGCCGAGGGTGAGGACCCGGCGCTTGCGAGCCAGCGATTGAACTCCGGGCG
Organism: Candidatus Limnocylindrales bacterium; assembly: GCA_036506235.1. Classification (GTDB taxonomy): domain Bacteria; phylum Chloroflexota; class Limnocylindria; order Limnocylindrales; family CSP1-4; genus CF-16. Next base: position 9,824 of record DASXSA010000271.1, read on the forward strand.
GCTCACAGCGCGGACCGAGAAGGTCATCGCGGCGTGGAAGACTCCGCAGTACTCCGCGCAGGCGCCCGGATACGTGCCGGCCTCCTGGACGAGGAAGTCGAATGTCGTGGGCCGACCCGGGATCGCGTCGCGCTTGAACAGGAACCGAGGCACGAAGAACGCGTGGTTCACGTCCGTTGCGTCGAGCGTGACGTGGACCGGCTCACCGACGGGGACGACGATCTCGGGCGGGCTGTCGGGCAGTCCGCTGATCGCCACGCCGGAATCCGGATAGCTGAACGTCCAGCCCCAGCGAAACGCGGTCACGTGGAGGGAGACGCCGCCACTCCCACGGGCGTCCACGCCGGACAGCGTCGCGACCGTGAGCGCGAAGAGCGCCAGGACTGTCACCAGCGGGATGGCCGTCCAGACCCCTTCGACGACGAGGTTTCCGGACACCTGCCGGGGCAGCCCCTCCTTCGCGCGGCGCGAGCCCAGCAGCGCCACGCTCGCGGCAACCCACACGATCCCTGCCACGACGATGCTGCCCGCGGCGAAGATGCCATAGAGATCGGCGATCTGCCGGCCCTGCTGGGTTGCCGGGACGGGCAGGCAGCCGTTGGCGATGAGGGCGGCCAGCGCGAGGAACATCGTCCTGCGCATCGCCAGTCTCGGCATGCTCATGTCGGCGGACCGCCCTGGGTCGGCTGCCCGCCCGGCGACCCTTCCACCTCCTGGAATCCCCCGTCAGGCGTTCGGCGGAGGGCGATTCCGCCGGGGGCCGTCTCGACCGCCCGCTGGACCTCCCCTCGCCTGCGACGGGCGGACGCCAGCCAATAGATCGCGACCCACGTGCCGACCGGAAGGACGACCAGGAGCACTCGGAAGACCATCGTCAACGACTCGACCGGGACGTTCAGGAACACCCCGATGACGTCGTTCCCGCCAGCAAGCGTGAACACGAGGAACAGGCTGATGGCCGCCGCGCCGGTGGCCACGCGCACGGGCGACTCCCACGGCCAGTCAAGCAGGTGGTGCTCCGCGTGATCGTGCGTCAGGCGTGCCTCGATGAATGGCCACAGCAGGAGGCCGGTGATGAGGATCGTGGGGACCACGACGCCCGGGATGAACGGCGCCGGGATGGTCACGCCCAGGATGGTCGGCTCGAACGGCAGCCCGAGGCGGAGCGCGCCCTCCAGCCAACCGACGTACCAGTCGGGCTGGGCCGGGCTGCTGACGGCATACGGAATGAACGGCCCGTACAGCCAGATCGGGTTGATCTGGATCAGCCCGGCGATCAGCGAGATCACGGCGGCCGTCATGAACAGCAGGCCGACCGAGCGAAAGACCTGGCCGGGCCAGAACGGTAGTCCGACCACGTTGTCCTCGCGCCGCGTGCCGCCCTTGTACTGGGTGTGCGACTGCACGAACACGAACAGGAGGTGCGTGCCGATGCCCGCGATCAGCAGGCCCGGGAAGAGCATGACGTGGAACACGAACAGCCGGCTGATCAGGTCGAGGGTCGGAAACTCGCCGCCGAAGATCAGCGACGCCAGCCACGGACCGATGAATGGGATCGAGATGGCGGCGGAGTACGCGATGCGCAGCCCGGTTCCCGACAGGAGGTCATCCGGCAGTGAGTAGCCGGTGAACCCTTCGGCGAGCGCCAGGAGCAGGAGACCCACACCGACCACCCAGTTGATGTCGCGCGGCCGGCGGAAGGCGCCGGTGAAGAACACCCGCGCAAGGTGGACGGCGATCGAGCCAAGGAAAACCAACGCAGTCCAGTGGTGGATCTGACGCATCAGCAGACCGGCCCGCACCTCGAAGCTGAGCCGCATCACGGATCCGAACGCCGCAGATACCTGCGTGCCGTCCAACGGGGCGTACGGTCCGTGGTAGGTCGTCGGTCGCGAGTCGGGCGTGTAGAAGAACGTCATGAAGACGCCGGTCGCGAGCAGGATCACGAAGCAGAACAGCGCGACCTCGCCGAGCAGGAACGTCCAGTGGTCCGGGAAAACCTTGCGGAGGACGGTGCCGGCGTACCGGCCGAAACCCGTCCGGCTGTCGAACCAGATCGCCATGCGCTCGAGCTCGGTCGGGCGTCGCGGCTCCAGGATCGGGCCATCTTCGATCCCTCGCCCGGTCGCTCCGGAGGCCCCTTCGTCAGCCACCGCTGTGCACGTTCCAGAAGCTTGGCCCGACGGGCTCCGGGAAGTCGCCGAGCGCGGCGAAGGTCCCGTCCGGCTGAAGCGTGATGGGGAGCTGCGGCAGCGGCCGGACGGCGGGGCCCCCGGTCGGGACCGCCCCGCGAAGGACGTCGAACGTCGACTGGTGGCAGGGGCAGATCAGGCTCTCGAGCGTCGCCCGGTACAGCCCGACGGGGCAGCCGGCGTGCGTGCAGACCTTCGAGTACGCGACGAAGCCGTTCGGTGCCCAGCTCGCCCGATCGGGCGCCAGCTCCAGCCGACCCGGCCCAACGTTGATGAGCAGCGTCTGTCCGTCGGCCGAACCGGGATACCCCTCTGGAAAGACGGTCAGCAGGCCGCCGACCGGGATCTGCGCACTGCGGACGGGTACGTTTGTTTCGTCGACCAGCCGCAGCCCCTTGCGCCAGGGGGTGACGAACAGCTCGCGGCCGGGCGCCGGGCCGAGCGAGAAGACCGGCACCGCCAGAGCGGCCGCGAGACCGGCGAAGGCGCCCAGCATCAGGCGGACGAGCATCGTCCGGCGGGTGATCGCCGGGGCCGCCAGGGCATCGCCCGGGTCAGCCGCGCTTTCCGCGGAGCCCAGCGGGTGACGAACTTCGGTCACGGGCGCGTTGGGCAGCAGTGCCTGCGCCCAGACGATGATCCCGAAGCCGATGCCACCGAGGCAGGCCGTCAGCAGGACCGCTTCGATCTGCGTCTGCCCTCCGAGGACGTAGACGACGAGGAGCCCGATTCCGGCCAGCAGCGCGGCCACGAACGCGAGGCCTGCGAGCCGCTCCGCCGCCGGGTTTTCCGGGATCCCGGCATCGCTTCGTGCCGGCACGAGCGCGGCCGGCCTGCCGATCAGGCTGGGATTGCGCCTGGGGCGCTCGTCGCTCATCGGGCACCCCGGCCGATCCAGCGGGCGACGGCGAGGAGCGTCACGATCCCGACGGTGGCGGCGAGGAAGCCCTCGGCGACGGGTCCGACCTCCGCCACGGCCAGCCCACCCGGGTGCGGCGGGTGGTGCAGCAGCTCGACGTACGCCGCGAGGTCATCGAGTTGTTGTTGATCGAAGGCGAATGCCGGCATTGGGCCGGGACCCACGATGACCGCCTCCCCGACCGTCCGCGGGTCTGCGCGATCGAGTGGCGGCGCGACGAACCCTCCGCCGACCGTGCCGCCTGCGCCGGTCGCGCCGTGGCACGCGGCGCAGTTCGCAACGTAGAGCTGCCGGCCTCGCGCCAGATCGCCGTTTGAGGCAACGACATCCGGAATTGCCGGCCCGGGACCGAGCGAGGCCACGAACGTGTCGATCGCCTCGATCTGCTCCTCGCTGTACGCCGGCGACTGGCGGACGGCGGGCGCGCCTGGTGCCGACAGGGGCATGCGCCCGGTGCGCAGCTGGAAGTCCGCTCCTGCCGCCCCAACCCCGACCAATGAGGGGCCGTATGCGGTTCCCTCCCCTGAGGGCCCGTGGCACGCGGCGCAGCCCTGCAGGTAGAGTGACCGGCCCGTGTCGAGCGAGGCGACCTGCGTGACGCCAACCGAGGAGGCGGCCCTGGAGGCGTCCGCCTGGTCGAGCAGCCACCAGCCGAGCATCGCGGCGACGACCGCCAGAAGAGCGGCATACGGACGAAACCGCTCGCCCGCTGCTAGCATCGACCGAGGCCCCTCCGGCCGTGGCTGCCCAAGGTCCCCATTGATCCGTCCGACTCCCTGTCTCGAGGGCCGCAGCGCGCCGTGCCTCATTACACCTTTGCTGCAGTCGCCGCGCTCTCTGTTGC